>CAXTDG010000707.1:0-2667 GCA_964242675.1 uncultured Chitinophagaceae bacterium | reverse complement strand
TACTAGATGTCGCAAAGCCAGGCTTATTCACTACCCTGCATACGGCATGTTCTTATCTAAAAACTGGCTAACGCTTTGGTTCCAGTTGTTGTACATTTCGCTGCGTTGCTGGTTTAGGGTCTGGTTGGCTTTGTTATAGCCATTGCTGGCGCTGTTCATTTCGTTTACAGCCTTGTTGTATTTCTCCACTTCCGGCTTACTATTCTTGGCGGATGGGTTGGTTTCAAAATTTTTCTTCGCTTGGTCGAAAGCGGTTTCCTTCATAAAAAAGTCGGTGTACACCGCCATTTGGTCGGCTTCTTTTTTGAAAAACTGCATCGATTTACGACAGGCCTGTATCAGGCTGGCATCGCCATTAATGGCTTTGAAAGTATCAAGGCGGCTCAGGCCTTCATCAGCGTATTTCACCATAGCATTTTTCAGTTGCTCAATGCCGGATACGTTCTTTTTTCCCACGGCTTCCATCATGTCTTCTTCCGGGGCATGGCATTTAAAAAAGATAAGGTACATCTCACTGTTGTACTCAGATATCCGGTTCATTTCCTTTATTTTTTTGCCCTGCTCATCTTCACTTTCAATCAGGTTGATGTTATACTTTTTGGCAAATTCCTTGTTGCTGTCGTTCATCTTTTTACTGGTTTCTGCCATGCGTTCGCTCACCTTTTGCTTTAGCAGCATATAGGCTTCCATATTATCGTAGCTCTGCTCGGCTATCTCTTCCAGGTTCACTATTTTGGCGTAGTTATCATTCAGGTTATTGGTCACCAGTTTCAGGTAATCAATGGTGGCTTGTTGCAACGATTTATCGCCTTTGTAATAGCCCAGCCCAATTACATCGCCCCGGCTTTTATCTATTTGCGATAGTAAATCCTGCCGCTTTTTTTCTGACTTGCGTACACTGGCCCCATGCGATGAAGCACTGATGTACTGGATGTACTTTTTAGAAACGTCATTCAGCGGTTTGTCGAAGCTGTTGAGATAAGCTACCGGCGAATCGTCTTGTGCCTGTGCGGAAAATGAGGCAACCGTAAGCAAGGCTGCTGCAAATAAATTCTTCATGAGCAATGATTAGTTTTATGGTTTGGTTGATTGTATATAATCGAGCATTACCAGGTAGGCCTCGGTAAGATAGGGGTCGTCGGAAAGGTCTTCTATCCGCTCGTCGTTTACTTCCTTGGCATATTCGTTCAGCTTGTACAACTCCGTATCGAAAGCAGTAGCCTGCACGGTATAGGGCGGCTTGGCTTCTTTTGTGGTATCGCCTTTCAGTTCGTCCAGGGCATCGCCTTGCTTGCTCCATTTTTCGTAGGCTTCCCATTGCAGCGGCACTACGTCCAGATCTTTAATGGCCTTTATGGTCGTTACGGCTTTTTGTATAACAGCAAAGTACCGTTCGGCGCCTACCCGTTTACTGCTTTGAGTAGCCAGCGATGCTGGAACCGGTTTGCCCTTAGTATAAATGACAGGTTTAATGATAGTATCGGAAGGCAGCGCAAACTTGAGCGAACGTTCAGTATAGTCAACTGCTTCAAACGCATCGGGTAGTGGTACATCGGGCACTACGCCGGTAAGCTGCGCCGTTTTGTTGGTAATGCGAAACAGCTTGCCCACCGTTGTTTTTACATAACCCAGTTCGCTCATTTTCGCATTGGCGTTGTTAGCCGCCGCTTCAGTGATAGTGGTATCCAGCGGCATAATACCTTGCATGG
The DNA here is from genome assembly GCA_964242675.1 of uncultured Chitinophagaceae bacterium. Taxonomy (GTDB): domain Bacteria; phylum Bacteroidota; class Bacteroidia; order Chitinophagales; family Chitinophagaceae; genus JAZKFT01. The sequence goes on along the minus strand of CAXTDG010000707.1, from coordinate 958 downwards.
TAGCTTTTCCAAAAGAGGTGCTGCCCACAATGGCTGCCCGCTGATAATCCTGTAGCGTACCGGCTACCAATTCAGAAGCCGAAGCACTTTGCCCATTAATCATCAACTCCAGTGGGCCATCGTAAATGGTGCCCCGGTTTGGATCTTTCAACACGAAAGTTTTTCCATCCTTGCCCCGGATAAGGCTGATAGGGCCAATATCTACAAAAAGACCAGCCAGTTCAGCAGCTTCCTGCACACTGCCGCCGCCATTGTACCGCAGGTCGAGGATGAGGCCTTCAATGTTTTCCTTTTTTAATTTTACTATTTCCTTGGCCACATCGTTGGCACAGCTACTGCCGCCTTCTTCGCCCCAATTGGTATAAAAAGAAGGCAATGAAATATAGCCAACGTTCTTGGTGCCGTGCAGCACAAAACCCTTTACTACGTTTTCTTCATTCCGCTCCTGCTGCTTTTGCAGGCTCACCGTATTTACCTTTCCATCGGCCGATTGCACTACCACCTGCATTTTTTTATTAGCATGGTCTTTCAGCACTTTTTCTACACCACCGGCACCAGCTTCTTTTACATCAATAGCGGCTTCACCTTCCGGTTTTATTTGTAGTACTTTATCGTCGTCGTGCATATTGCCACTTTTCCAGGCAGCCCCACCGGGTTTAATGTCCCCGATTTTCAGGCTGCCGTCTTCCTCCTCTTCCAGCGAAAAACCGTATTCACTGCTTTGGCTGCTCAATGCATCCTGAAAGTCAGCTTTTTCCTCCGGCGGCAAAAATTCGGTATGCGGATCGTAGTTGGTAGCAATGGTTTGCAGGTACAGTTTACCAATCATTTTGGCGGTAGCAGCCGGGTCTTTGGCTTCTGTAGCAGTTCGCTTTTTTGCTCTGTCCCTAATGCCCTGCCGTACGGCGGGTTCCTGCTTCAGCACATCGGCTTTGGTCAGCTTTACGGAGTCCAGTTC
>CAXTDG010000706.1:0-2675 GCA_964242675.1 uncultured Chitinophagaceae bacterium | reverse complement strand
TTCCAGCACCAGGCCCTGTTTTCCTATTGGGTGGCCTTCAATTTTCCCTAATACTTTTACCAGATTGGGATGTTCGCCAGCAGCAGCACAGGCTTCCATTTCGTCGGCAGGCCAGCCATCGCTGGTTACTTCGCCTTTGAACACTTTTACAGCTACTTCTTTTGGGGCAAAATGATGGGCTGCAGCCTTCCAGATCGCTTTTGAAATAATGCCAGAGGCTCCTTCGCCTAATTGGTGTACTAAGTCCAGTTCGTTCCAGGGAATAAGGGGTAGGCTATCTGCGGTTACCAGTGGTTTTACCTGGCATGGATTGCCCGAAAAAGCCAGCCACGACAGCCGGGGCATCGTCCACAGCCAGTCGGGTAAGGTTTGTATTTGGTTAGCCGAAATACGCAGCAGGCCCAGGTTGCGGCAAGCGGATAATTCATCGGGAAGTGTAGTAAGTTGGTTGCCTGCCAGCATTAGTTTTTGCATATGGTAGCATTTGCCAATAGAACGGGGTAAGACTTGCAACCTGTTATTGGTTAAAATAAGCCAGCGGGTAGTATTCGGTAAGGCCGTTTCGGAAATAGACGTAATCTGGTTGGCTTTAAAACCAATCATTTCCAGATGCGGACACTGCGATAATACTTCAGGGAAAACAGTAAAGAGGTTATCGGAGAAGAAAACAATTTTCAGTTTGCTGAGGCGGCCAAAATCGGCTGGCAAGGCCGATAGTTTGTTTTGAGACAGATCCAGTATTTCCAGGGTATCAGCCAGACTGAAGATTTCTTCCGGGAAATAGGTCAGGTCTTCCGAAAGCCGCAGCCGGGTAATGCCTGCCAGGCTGCCGGAGCGTAGTTGCTGTAGTGTTTGCATAGAGAAATATAGGTGGCTAAAGTAAGTGCATAAATAACGGCTGCTACTATGCTGATACAGATGCACTGGAAAAGCTGAATAGAATTACTACAGATGAAGGGCTGCCGGATGTGGCGGGCTTGGCCCCGGCCCGGTTCTTTGGCCGGGGCCGAACGTAGTGAGCCCAGAACAGCCGGAACAAAAGCTGAATAGAAAAATAACAGCCGACGGCCCCTCATTTTTTTTACTTCCCTGCCATAGAAAAATCTTAAAACAATGCAACATTGAAAGCTTCAAAACAATCTTTGGATATAATCCGATATTTTGCCTACTTATTTTACCAGCCAGCAACCGGCTACTGATTTATGAAAAAATATTTGTTCAGCATTGCCCTGCTCACCGGGCTGCAACTATCTGCTCAAACGCTGTTTAATTATGGCAGCAAGGCCATTACAAAAGAGGAATTTCTCCGGCAATTTAGCCGCAACCTAAACCCGGCCGAAGATCGCAACAAAGCCATACAGGACTACCTGCCCCTGTACATCAACTACAAGCTAAAGGTGCAGGACGCCTACGATAAAAAGCTGGATACAGAATATACCCAACTGGCGGAGTTAGCTGAGTTTCGGCGGCAGATTGAAGACAATTATTTCAGCCAGCAGGCCAACCTGGACGAACTAGTGAAAGAAGCTGGAGAACGAAGCAAAAAAGACATTCAGTTGCAGGATGTGTATATTGGTTTCAATAGCGCCAATGGCACTTCGGTTGACTCGGCCTCAGCCCTGGCCGATAAAGCTTACCAAAAATTGAAAAGCGGTGTAGCATTCGACAAAGTAGTAGAAGAATTTTCAACCGATGCCGAACTAAAAGCGGCTAATGGCAACCTAGGATGGGTAACAGTTTTTTCGCTGCCCTACCGGGTTGAAAGCGATATATACCCACTGGCAGTGGGCGCCTATACGTCGCCGGTTCGTACCCGTACGGCATTTCATATTTTCCGTAAGGTGGCCGAACGCAAAGCTTTGGGCAAAGTGCAGATAGCACAGATTTTAATGCCTTTCCCGCCAGAATCGGCTCCGGAGACGAAGCTGGCTTTACAGCAAAAAGCGGATAGCATTTACCGCTTGCTGCTCAAGGGCGAAAACTTTGAACTGATGGCAGCTAAGGTGAGCAACGATAAAACCAGCTATCAAAATGGTGGTGTGCTGCCTTCTTTTGGTATTGGCACCTACGAAAAAACGTTTGAAGACAATGCTTTTGCCCTAAAGAAAAAAGGAGAAATCAGCAAGCCATTTACTACTTCTTACGGCGTACACATTATAAAATTGTTGGGCACTGAACCGGCAGGCGATAGCACTTCGGCCGAGGTGCTGCACCAGCGGGTAGCATCGGACAACCGGATGGAGCAGGCTAAAACGACACTGATCAAAAAACTGTTCCCTACTATTGGCTACCAAGCTAATAAACTCATTACCAAGCAACTTATTCGCAGCTATACCGATAGCAATATTGTTGGAATAAAAACACCTGTCAAAGGCATCAACGACAACACCGAGCTATTTCGTTTTACCAAGCAATCTATAAAAGCTGCCGATTGGCTGAAGTTTGTGAAAGCCATGCAAATAAGCAACAACCAGATGGCCAATGACTATGATGCAGTGATGAACCAATACGTTAACGTAACGGCGGCAGAGTACTACAAAAGCCACCTGGAAGATTATAATGCTGCCTTCAAAAACCAGATGCAGGAGTTTAAAGATGCCAACCTAAACTTTGAAGTAACGCAAAAAATGGTTTGGGAAAAAGCATCTTCCGACAGTGCCGGGCTGGCTAAATAC
>CAXTDG010000705.1:0-2681 GCA_964242675.1 uncultured Chitinophagaceae bacterium | reverse complement strand
GGATCCCCTAGATATTTTGGTGCTAAGCAGCATAAACGTGCAGCCCTTGTGCATTGTAGAAGCCAAAGTAATTGGCGTAATGCAGATGATTGATAATGGCGAAGGTGATGACAAGATTATTGCCGTAGCCAATAACGACATCAGTGTAGCCCACATCAACAATATCGAAGAAATGCCAGCTCATTTCTTCAAAGAAATTCGCCAGTTTTTTGAAGATTACAAAAAGCTGGAAAACAAAGAAGTGCGGGTAGATGCCTTTGGCGATAAAGCAAAAGCACTAAACATTATTGATGCTGCCATCGAAAACTACCGCAAAAATTTTGCTGCTGAAGCACGGGAAGAAAGTGAAGAAACCATTACTGCTCTGCCTTATACCGAACAAGTTTAAATACTGTAAGCAACTGCATGAACGAAGGAAAGGAAAAAGAAATAGCAGCTCTTTTTACGCTGATAGATGATCCCGATGAGGAAGTGTACCAAACTGTGGAACAGCAACTAATGTTGTATGGTCTGCCCATTGTTCCCAGCCTCGAAAACCTGTGGGAGAACACTATTAGCGAAGCAGTGCAAGAGCGGATTGAAACTATCATTCATAAGCTGCACTTCTCCAACCTTCGAAATGAGTTTACCAACTGGAAAAACGGCGATGCCGAACTGCTTTTTGGGGCGCTGCTGGTAGCCAAATACCAATTTCCGGAAATGGCTGCCAGCACTCCGCTACAGGAAATAGAAAAAATGCGCCGCAACGTATGGATTGAAATGAATAGCTATCTCACCCCGCTGGAGCAGGTGAAGGTGATGGAAAGCATTCTTTACAATTATTATAAGCTAAAAGGTGGTGAAATTGCCTACAACCAGCAGAACGAATTTACCATCAATAAGCTGCTGGAAACGAAGAAGGGCAATGCTATTACGGCAGGTATCTTATACCTGATTATCTGCGAAATGCTGGCCATTCCCATCCAGGCCATTCAGGTGCCACGGCAGTTTCTGCTAGCCTATTTTCAACCGGGCAGCACTATCCGTTCCGACGAGCCCGTTTCTAATCAAATCAAATTTTATATCGATCCCAGCACCGGTGCAGCTTATTCGCACCAGGATATTGAAACGTATTTTCGCAAAATTTCAGTGCCGCCAACACCCTCCTATTTTCGGCCTATGAACAGCCGCCAGATTATACAACTGTTGCTGGAAGAATTTGCCAAGTGCTTCGACAACGATAAGTATGGTTATAAATACGATGAACTAATGGAGCTCTCGTCGTGGATAGAACCGTAGCAATCAGCCGTTAAAACAAACTGAAAAAAGCTTAGCACTGCCAAGTGTTGGCTACTTGTACCCTAATATTACAGGGTAAATAATTTTCTTGAAACACGTAGCTGCTTTTGTTTTGGTTTTTCTGCTTGGCAATACTTACTGTATAGTATGGGGGCAGGTGCAAATTCGGGGTACGGTGTACGATGCTACCCAGAAAAACCCGTTGGGAAATGTAGTGGTAGCTAGCAACAGAGGCCGTAATACGGTTACCGATTCTTCTGGTAACTACACTATTACCTTACAACCAGATGATTCTATCTATTTTTCGTATGCCGGCAAAGGCACCAAAAAATACTTGGTAAAAGAAATAACGTACCCCTACGCTTTTGACATGAGCCTGAAAGTGAAGCAGCAAAATGTGTTGCCCAACGTAACGGTAATTGCCCGCAACTACCACCAGGACTCCGCCGAAAACCGGGCTGATTACGCCAAAGTGTTTAATTACAGAAAGGTAAACCCATTGAGCACCATCAACTCCAATGGTGGCGTTACCGGCATTGATCCCAACTCTATTATTGATCTGTTTCGGGTAAAGCACAACCGCCGCATACAGGCCCTGCAAACCCGCCTGCTGGAACAGGAACAGGATAAATATATTACCTACCGTTTCAATAAAGCAGTTATTAAAAAATTGACTGGCTTGCAAGGGCAATCGCTGGATACTTTTATACAGCGCTACCGCCCGTCTTACGATTTTGTGCAGGCCTGCAACGACCTGGAGTTGTACCAGTATATATGGTTGGCTGGCAAACAGTATGTTGCCACATTTGCCCGCAAGCCCGGCATTTGATTCTTAAAAATATCGCAGGTCGTTTATTTTTACCTGCATGAAGCCGCTTCTCGTTTTATTGATTTCATTTGGCATAAGCCTGCTGGTGTTGTATTTTATTAATGGCAGCTTACAGTGGAGCCAGGCAGGCTGCATTGGCATGAGCATCATGCTGGTGTTTACTGCTATTGGTCATTTCAAGTTGGGTAAAGGCATGGAGCAGATGCTACCTGTATTTATTCCTTTTAAAAAAGCGATTGTGGCAGGTACCGGTATTATAGAAATTGCGGCAGCCATTGGTCTGCTATTACCCGGCTGGCAGCATATAACTGGTTGGTGTTTGATCCTTTTTTTCCTCGTGATATTGCCAGCCAACATTTCTTCGGCACTTCGGCACATCAATTATGAAAAAGGGACGGCAGATGGCGCAGGCCCCACTTATTTATGGTTCAGGATTCCGTTGCAAGTTTTCTTTATCGCCTGGGTATATTTTTCGGCTGTACAACCTATCAGATGAATGCTTTTAAGACTTGTGTGAGTAAAGCCCAATAGTAGCACTACACTTGAATGGTGCCAACGCCGCATAAGTTCAATG
>CAXTDG010000704.1:0-2683 GCA_964242675.1 uncultured Chitinophagaceae bacterium | reverse complement strand
ATAAATCTATTACTTGTATGAAGATAATTTTGATTGTAGCGTTATTCTTAAGCTCATGTGATATAGCAAAAAACGTTATAATTAATAATGAAATTAATCATAATTTGAGTACTGATTGTGGTGATATAAAAGTTAGTAGTTTTAGTCGTGGCCCTGACTTATTATTGATGTTTAGTTCGGACTCAACCGATTTAAATATAAATACTGACTCTATTATTACTCTTTCTGAAAGCGGAAGCCCTATCAGGTTATATAACAAAGCATTTTTTATAAAGAAGCACAATAATAAGAACGAGACTCTATTACACAACCCTAAAAGCACAGTAAAAAAAGGCGAAACTCTTGTATGTCATTTCCAACTATTAGATGATATAGTACCAGCAATACTAATTCCCGCAAAAAATTACTTGTCTTGTACAAATGAAAATATCAACAACTCTGAGGCTTTAAAACTTATACTGAAATTGTAAGTTTTAGTTTATAAAAGCCCTTTTATTAGGTTAAATAAATGTTTAATTATTATATAGCAGTAAAGATCAACGATTCATGTAAAACAGCCTATGATTCCAAACCCTCAGCCCAAAGCCAACATTTTACTGGTAGAACATGAAGAGAACCTACATGAAACACTCAAGCTAAACCTGGAACTGGAAGGATACGAAATTACCTCGGCTTATGATGGGCTGGCAGCGGTAAAAGCCGTTCAGAACGAATATTTTGATTTGATAATACTAGATATTATGCTGCCGGAGATGGATGGCATCGCCGTAATGGAAACCATACGGCTGAACCAGTTGGAGATGCCGGTGCTAATGCTAAGTGCTAAAAATGCAAACACCGATAAAGTGCTGGGCCTAAAAAAAGGTGCCGACGATTACATGACGAAACCCTTTAACCTGGAAGAACTCCTGCTGCGGATAGACAAGCTGATTGTAAAAAACAAGCGTCTGCAAGATAAAACCAGCATCGGTAACACTTACAGCTTTGGCGGTAACACCGTTGATTTTAAAGCGCAGACCGCCAAACTCCAAAACGGCGAAACTATTGAACTAAGCAAAAAAGAAACGATGCTACTGATGCTACTGCTGGAAAACAAAAACGAAGTAGTAACCAGGGAGAAAATACTGCAAACCGTTTGGGGCTACAACGTGTACCCCACCACCCGTACCATTGATAACTTTATCCTTAACTTCCGTAAATACTTTGAAGCGGATAGCCGGAGTCCTAAATTATTTCAATCGGTTAGAGGGGTGGGGTATAAGTATAGTGAGGGATAAGCAAAACTTATGAATTTATAAAGTATCCATTACTTCATTTTTAATTGTGCATAATGTGGATGCTCAGGATTAACTATTAATTCTTGTTGTCTTGGATTAATCAACACATCCATTTCTTCCATCGGAATCACCCCTAACAAGGGTTCGGAATCGCCTTTCAATACCATTGCACTACAAATAGCAGTACGGTTTTTAAATTTTACATGTAGCGGTCCTACTACTTCAAATTCCTGTACACTTCCATCTGCCAGAACTGCTTTCCTTTTTTCAATGAAAGGTAAATCCAATTGTTCCTGAATAGTTTGATTAATAACCATACTATAAGCACCGCTATCCACCAGCATATTTACTTTCATGCGTTTTACTTCTTCTTCCCCAATAATACGGCGACGTGCATTTTCAAAATCGTAACCATTGATCAATTCTATATCTGCATAAACAGAACCCATAAAAACAATTTTTATAAAAGTAAGTAAACGGCTTGTAAATGGTGGTTTAACCTACCAAAAATAAAAAGCCATCCTTTTCAGAATGGCTTTTCGAGATTGTTATAAAACGCTTGAAGGGATTTGGGAACCCTTCAAGCGTAGAAAGTTATACCGCAAAACTTTCGCCGCAGCCGCAGCTACGGCTGGCATTGGGGTTATTGAAGTAAAAACCTTTGCCGTTCAAGCCATCACTGAATTCCAGCTCGGTATTTACGAGGTATAAAAAGCTTTTCAGGTCGGTGACTATTTTGAGGCCTTTGTCTTCAAACACCTGGTCCATCGGTTTCGATTCGTTATCAAAATCCATTTTATAGCTAAGGCCGCTGCAACCACCGCCTACTACCGATACCCGTAAAAAATAAGATGGGTCGCTGCCTACACCGGATTCGTCCATTAGCTGGGCCACTTTCTTTAACGCTTTATCGCTGATGTAGATGCCATTGGAGGCCCCCTGCCCCCCAACGGGGGAACTTAGATTAGTCTTCAAATTTTTTTCTGCTGTCATTGTTCAATTTTTAAATCCCGAACAAGTGAACTAAGTTAAATTGCCTGGGAGTAAATAGCCCCTCCTTTGGAGGAGTTGGGGAGGCCTAATGTACCAGGCTCTCTTCAAACTGAAATTGCTCCAGCCCATTCTTTACCCGATAGTCATTGATAGCTGCTTTAATAGCATCTTCGGCCAATACGGAGCAGTGAATTTTTACCGGTGGCAGGTTCAGTTCTTCTACGATGTCCATGTTATCAATGGTTATCGCTTGGTCTACTGTTTTACCCTTTAGCCATTCGGTAGCTATAGATGAGGAAGCAATAGCACTACCACAGCCAAATGTTTTAAATTTTGCATCGGTGATTACGCCGGTTGCATCATCCACCTGTATTTGCAGGCGCATTACGTCGCCACACTCCGGTGCACCTACC
>CAXTDG010000703.1:0-2685 GCA_964242675.1 uncultured Chitinophagaceae bacterium | reverse complement strand
ACCGGCACAACCTGCGGGAAGGTTTTACAAGAACCCTGTCGCTTATAGGTAGTAAGCAAAATCTGCCTATCACTTTTTCTTTTTTGGTAGTGCTGTTTTTGTTCTGGATCATCCCTCCGGGTAACTGGGATAGCGGCGACTATCATTACCTCTCCATCCGCTGGTACGAAGAGTATGCGGTGGTGCCTGGGCTGGCTAATGTGCATGGCCGACTGGCTTTTAACCCCGCCAATTTCATTGTTAGTGCAGCTTATTCATTTACCAGCCTTGTTGGTCAGCCGCTGTATCCGCTCAATGGTGTTATAGAACTACTGTTTTTTACCTGGCTGCTGCGCCTCATTTTCCAGCAAACCTCTGCCGTGGCAAAAACTATTTTGCTTGTCTATGCCATTATGAAAATGCGGGATACACTCATCAACATTACCTCGCCGTCGTCTGATTTGTTAGTGATGATTGTACTTTCTTATTGTGCCATTAGTATTTACCAATTTATTGTAAAAAAGGAAATTCAGCTAAGCAACGTATGGCTACTTATTATTTTAACTGCCTTTGGGCCTTGCGCCAAACTTTCCGGCATCCCCACTTTACTGCTTATTCCTTTTTTGTGGTTCTCTTGTACGGATAAAAAAACAGCTGGTTTATTTTTCAAAACAGCTTTTGCAATAACCCTTTTGTGGGTACCGTGGCTAATGCGAAATGCTGTAATGACCGGCTATTTTTTATATCCGGTGAAAGGAACCAATCTCATTGCCTTCGACTGGACGATACCAAAAGATGTGTTGTTGCTGGAAGATTTTTACACCCGGTACAGTTCCCGAGGATACCACAATGCGGAGGTATTAGCAACTATGAACCAGTATCAACTTATGGTTATCTGGGCAAAGCAAAGCATTCGCAACTCTATTTACCCTTTCACTTTTGCAGTAGCCGCTTTTATATTACCACCATTAGCTAGTTTATACCTCCGGCAAAAAAAGTTATTGCAAAAAACGATGCTGTTGTTCCTGGGAATCTATTACCTGGCTATTATTATCTGGCTTATTTACTCACCGGAATACAGGTTTGGCATTACACTGTTACAACTGCTTTTGCTATTTACCTTTCTACAGGTTGAACGTTTCATCTCCATTGCTCCGTTTTGGTTGAAGGCAGTACAAATGGCAGCGCTGTTTTTTATGGTAGGCCATTTCTCATTCGATTTTGCAGTTCGCCCCAGTAATAGCCACCTGAGTATTGAAAAATACTGGTTTTTTCCGGCAAAAGATTATCGCCTGCTGGTGGATGACCACAATAAGCAAACCTTCCCTTATGTAATGCTGCGGCCTGGTATACCGCTGTACTTGTCTGACAGTACGCACCACTGCATGAATGCCTGCCTGCCCTGCATGAGCTGGCGCTATGGAGAAATAGAAATGCGGGGAGCCACCCTACAACAAGGATTCAGAAATGTAAAGAACGAGGTTCGCAAAAGCCGGCCCTGGCTACCGAAGTAGATAGCTGATAAAATCTAGAACAGTCGGTGAGCAATCAGCAAGAGGCAGTTTCATTTCAAACAAATCCACAACTTAATTGAAACCGATATAGCAGGAAAACTGGTAAAGGTCAACTGCCACACAATTATTATTGTTACGCCAGTTATGAAAAACGATTTGCAAAAGGAAATTCTGGACAACGCTTTCTTCCGCCGTACCAATACTATACAAATAGCCCGTGACCTGCTGGGCAAGGTGTTGGTAACGAATGTAGATGGCCAAACGACTGCCGGAATGATTGTAGAAACAGAAGCCTACAATGGTGCACAGGATAAAGCCTGCCATGCGTTTGGCCGCCGCTTTACCAAACGCACCCAGGTGATGTATATGGAAGGTGGTGCTGCTTATGTGTACTTGTGTTATGGCCTGCACCATTTGTTCAACATCGTTACCAATATAGCCGATACGCCACATGCTGTATTGATACGTGCCGCCGAGCCTCTGATTGGTATTGACACGATGCTGCAACGAACAGGCAAACCCAAGCCAGATTATTCCCTTACCAAAGGCCCTGGCAATATGAGCAAGGCATTTGGTATAACAAAACTGCATACCGGCCTGCTGCTGAATACAGATGAACTTTTTATTACACAACCAGCTTATGCTCAAAAAGCATTTGGCATTGCTTTACCCGAAGTTGTAGAAAAAGATATTATTGCTACTCCCCGTATAGGTGTAGACTATGCTGGCGAAGATGCAGCCCTTCCTTACCGTTTTTATGTAAAAGGAAATAAATATGTAAGCGGACGGAAAAGCTAAGATGGTGAATGGTCAATAGTGAATGGTGAATAGGCAATAAGCAATTGGCAATAGATAATCAGCAAATTCTTTGGGGTTTCTTAAGCGAAAAGTTGTCTTCAGATTTAATACCATAAATGAAAAAGCCAGCTTGTAAAAAGCTGGCTTATAAAGATGTAGTTGTAAAAATTAAAACTTAGGACAAGGCAGATTTCTTTCGCCGCTAGGTTTGTTTACATAAATAAGCGAAATTTCAAAACCGCCTCGGCTCTGGCTGGCCGATTTCAGGCTACTGGTATTTACATCGTACGAAGCGCCCAAACGAAGTTTATTAAACTCCAAGCCTATATAAGGAATAATAGCATCGCCAAAACGATACCAGCTACCACCATATAATGTGGTACCACTTTCATTG
>CAXTDG010000702.1:0-2690 GCA_964242675.1 uncultured Chitinophagaceae bacterium | reverse complement strand
TCCTTATTTTGGATGAAGCCACCAGTAGCCTGGATACTGAAAGCGAACGCCTGGTGCAGGATGCTATTAATAACCTGATGCAGGATCGTACTTCTATTGTGATTGCCCACCGCCTCAGCACCGTACGCCATGCCGATGAAATAATAGTGCTGCAGAAAGGCGAAATAGTAGAACGGGGTACACATGAGGAACTCATTGCTCAGCAAGGTTATTATAAAAAGCTGGTGGATATGCAGGAGGTGAGTTAGGGAAAATTAGTAAGTAAAAATCTCAGTTTCTCTTTTGAATACTGCTTTACATAACAAGCAGCATTATATAAGCTTCTGGTCTTGGTTATAGTTTGTTGCATCGAAAAAGTTAGAGGAACTATCAAGTTTTGATAATTATTTCCTAACATTACTCTTTCTAAAACCAAAATAGAATCGCTTATGAGAAAACATCTATGTTTTCTATTGGGTATGCTATGCTTTGCAGCAATAGCAGTAGCCCAAAATGTTACACTCACTGGCCGTGTAACAGATGCTAAAGATGGTACGCCTCTTTCAGGTGTATCAGTTACTTCTAAACAAACAAAGGCAGGGGTAAAAACAGATATACAGGGTAGTTTTAGCATCGTTGTCCCACCTACCGGTACTACGTTGGTATTTTCTTTTGTAGGCTTTACTACACAAGAAATTAATGCTGGCCGATCAACTACATTGAATGTGAAGATGACTTCTTCCGATGCCAGCTTGAACGAAGTAGTAGTAGTAGGCTATGGTACACAACGTCGCCGGGAAGTAACTGGTAGTGTATCTGCTATTTCGGGTGCTGCGGTAGCAGAACGGCCTGTACAAAGTTTCGACCAAGCACTAGCCGGTCGGGCAGCTGGTGTACAGGTTACTATCCCTGCTGGTGTTTTGAATGCTCCACCGGTATTCCGGGTACGTGGTACCAACTCAATTTCTCTTAGTTCTCAGCCGCTCTTCGTGGTAGATGGTGTGGTAGTATTTACTGGCGACCAGACGCTTACTGCTGCTGCAGGTAATGCTCTGGCAAACATCAACCCTGCTGATATAGAAAGCGTAGACATTGCCACAGATGCCCCCAGTCCCGCTAGTTAGGGTAGCCGGGCTGCTAACGGGGTAGTATTTATTACTACTAAAAAAGGACGTACTGGTAAGCCTCGTGTAAATTATGATGGCTGGGCTGGCTGGACTTCTCCCATCCGCCTGCCAGAACTGCTGAATGCACAGCAGTACACTGATTATAAAAACGAGGCGGTAGCTAATGCTAATGCCATCCGTGCCGGCAGTGTCAACTTTACACTGAATGGCGCTTCTACCTTACCTAAATTTGCTACTTCTACCGACGCAAGCGGTAATCTAATTGATACCCGGTGGTATGATTATGCTTACCGTACTGGCTTTTCTCAAAATCATGCTGTAAGCGTTTCTGGTGGAAGCGAAAATACCAGCTATTATTTTTCCAGTGGCTATACTGACCAGGAAGGCATCATCCAGAAAAATGATTACAAGCGGAAAAACATTTTGCTGAACGTTGATAGCCGTGTAAACAAGGTAATATCGATTGGCGGCAAGATGTCTTACTCTAACGAACAAAATTTAGCTGCTGCTAGCTCTGGTTCCCTATCTACAGAAGCCTATGGTACTACCGGTCTGGGTCGTACCGTATTAGTAAACGCTCCCAATGTATCTCCGTACAACAATGATGGCAGCTACAACATTGGTTCATTGTACGTAGGGCCTGGTGCTAACATTGTAAGTGGTAACCAGGTAGGTTTTTACAACCCAGTGGTAATACTGGATAAAAACAGGGAAAACAATGAATTGGATCACATTCAGTCAAACGTATACCTACAGGCTAAACCGGTAAACTGGTTAACGCTAAAAACTCAATATGGGATTGACTATGTGCTAAGTGATAATGACATTTTTTATACTCCCATTCACGGCCCTGGCCAAGGTTCAACGGGAGAAGGTGTTGGAGCTTTCAGAAAAAGAAAAAGCTGGACTTGGACAAATACTGCTCAGTTTGATTACGTATTTGCCAACGACCATACAGTAAGTGCTTTAATTGGTAATGAGCAGCAACGCAGAACCATCAACGGGTATGGTATTGACAGAACTATTCTGCTCGACCCGGCCTATACATCTGTACAGGCTGGTTTCTCAACCAATAACTCTACTGCAGCCATCATCAACAAAAACTACCTGTTATCTACTTTCGGGCGACTTACCTACAATTACAAAAAGAAATATTACCTGAGCGGTAACCTGCGGCAGGATGAATATTCTGCATTGGGCGTAAAGAAAGGTGTATTCTGGGGTGCAGGTGCCAGTTGGGAAATAACACAAGAAGGTTTCTGGAGTTCTGCCAATCTGGACAAAATATTCAGTAGCTTTAAACTGAGAGGTAGCTACGGTAAAGTGGGCAACATTGCAGGTATTGGCGATTACGATATCTACTCCAGCTTTTCTTCTGGCTTATATGGCGGTACGGGTACGCTTGCCTTTAGCAACGCAGGTAATAGTAAACTAACCTGGGAAACTAGTAAAAAACTGGACTTAGGTTTTTCTGCCGGTATTTTGAAAGATCGGCTAACGGCTGAGTTTGCTTACTTCAAAAATAATATTGACGGGTTGATTCTGGGGGTTCCGCAGGCACCTTCTACCGGTGTACCCAATAAC
>CAXTDG010000701.1:0-2696 GCA_964242675.1 uncultured Chitinophagaceae bacterium | reverse complement strand
CGACAGAAGCAAGCCGGCCCCTGTAGATCCCTTCATTATTTGCATTGCACCGGAGAGCGATACCAGCCTGTGGGTAAGTACTACTTCTGGTTTATTCCTGCTAAATGTCTATTCAAAACATGTTTTGAACGCCATGCTTCCGGCAACAGCGCAATGGTTGCAGCAATCGCAGGTGTATGACATCTTGAAGATTGGAAAGGCCCGTTTTTTTGCTACACGAGAGGGTTTATTTAAATATGATTTGATGGCGAATAGCTGGACCAAACTCCTTAGTGCAACAAACGGCAATTTGGAAAATTCCTACTTTACCTGCCTGAGGTGGACGAACAACCAAATATGGGCAGGCACTGTAGGAAACGGTATGTTGGTGCTGGATACCACCGGGAACCTAATTCGCAAAATAACAACAGCCGACGGCCTGGCGGGCAACATTATTTTCTCTAACCCGGTATGGAAAAATTATGTATTGGTCGGCACCCGAACCGGTTTGAGCATCGTGAATACACAGTCGGGCAAGATCATCAATTATTCATCCAGCTATTATTTGCCTGCCAATGAATTCAACCGGTCGGCCTGGTATGTTAATGGCGATACAGTATATATGGGTACCATCAACGGTATTATCCGTATTGATATGAAAAGGCTGCAAAAACAACAGGAAACGATGGTTCCCGGCATCTGTCTTTCCCGTTTTACATTTAGTGCAGCGCAAAATAGCCAGTCGGATTATACCCTTGCCTATCATGACCACGTATCGCTAACCATACCTCCGGAAGTCAGCAATTTTTCGATTGCATTTGGTGAAACAAGTGAAATGGCAAATGGACTAAAACTGTCTTACCGGCTAAGTGCTGATGGCCCGTGGCAGGATATAGGACAGCGGCGAGAAGTAACCTTTGTAAACGTAGCGCCGGATAAGTACACCATGCAGATAGCTGCCCGCATGCCCGATGGCCGTTGGATAAACAACATTCTTACGCTGCCTATTGAAGTGCGACCTCATTTTTACCAGACCTGGTGGTGGAAAGGGTTGCTACTAGCGGCAGGCCTGGGCATAATATGGCTGGGTATTAAATACCGGGAGGCAAACATTTTAAAGGAGCAAAAACTACGTAGCCGCATAGCAGGTGATCTGCATGATGAAGTAGGCAGTGCATTGACCCGCATTTACTTTCAGGCAGGTTCGTTGGCTTTGGTAGATGAAAAAGAAGCACCGCCTGCCACCGCCCTGCAACAGATAGCATCTAATAGCCAGGAAGCCCTCTCCAGCATGAGTGATATGGTGTGGAGTATAGATGCCCACTACGATAATGCCCCCGATATGGTGGGGCGTATGAAGGACTATATAGCCCGCCTACAGGACGAACTGGATTGCCACTGCACCTTCAACGTATCGGGCAGTTATGAGCGGCTAAAACTTTCGCAGGTGCTACGGCAAAATATATTACTCATTTTTAAAGAGGCCATGAATAACGCTCTTAAATACGGCAGTAATAAAACAGTAGACGTACGTTTATCGTTGAATGAAAATTTATTGATATTGGATGTAGTAAACAAATTACCAACCGCAGGTATAATTGAAAATACTGTGCAAGGTGGCCATGGAATGAAAAGTATGCAGTTACGAGCAGATAAGATAAAAGCAAAGCTTTCGGTTAATCATACTAGCGATGAATTTAAGGTGCAATTACAGGCAAAGCCGTTTTAATGCACAACCCTTTCTACCCGATTGTGTCATCAAGAATCGGCTTTACAGCACGTTGCATTTTTGAATCTGTGGTAAAAACCGCTAAACTATTCCAGTTCATAAGTGGATTGTCATTATGCTATTTGTCATAATAAGGATAATGACAAGATACATTATGACAAATGGGTTGTCATAATCCCGATTGTAATTATTCGGATAATGACAACCTGAATCATTACACCTGCTTGCTTGAGGTGATTCCTGCCAGCCGCCATCTACTTTCTGCACAACTTATCTTACTACCCCAAAAGAGGGATAGGAAATGCGTCGGCAAACAACATCTTTGCAACTTATGATACGCCTGGGCATTATTGAAGACGATACGATGATACGCACAACGCTGTGCAACTACTTTAGTGGCGAGCCGGGCTTTCAATGCCTGTTGGAGGCTGGCTCTGTAGAAAGTTTTTTTGAACAATGGCATGCCGATTTGTATTTCGATCTTATTCTTTCCGATATCGGCCTTCCCGGCGAATCGGGCATACAAGGCATTAGTCGCATCAGGAAAAAAGCACCTAAATGTAGCGTGATGATGCTGACGGTATACAACGATAGCAACCGTATTTTTCAGGCCTTGTGTGCTGGTGCCACGGGCTATTTACTAAAGCAAACGCCCTTACCTAAAATAAAAGAAGCCGTCATTGCCATTTTGGAAGGCGGCTCGCCTATGAGCCCTGGCATAGCCCGTAAAGTAGTAGAATATTTCAACCCCCGCAGCAATGCAAACGGGCTGGAAAAACTAACGGCCCGTGAAGCACAAATTGTACAAGCTATTGAAGAAGGCCTGACCAATAAAGAAGTAGCCATCCGCATGGATATAACGTTGGAAACAGTGAAGTCGCACATCAAAAATATTTACCAAAAGCTGGAAGTAAATAATCGACATGCGATTATCAAAGGCAATTACAAGTAACGAATTCGTTTAAAGTTTAAGGTCTAAAGTTTAAAG
>CAXTDG010000700.1:2365-2710 GCA_964242675.1 uncultured Chitinophagaceae bacterium | reverse complement strand
CTGCTCATACCCATCCGGAAAAATTTAGTAAAATTGCATTATTAAGCCCGGTGCCATTGCAGCGGCCACTGCTGCCGGTAGCAACGCAGCTGGCCCTTTTCAATGATCCTTGCAGGGTAACTGAGGCGGGCCAGGTACAGAGTATGAGTGCCCATGGCGATACGGACGCGACCTCCTTCGGTTTTTAAGTGCTTAGTAGAAGGATATAGTAAAAACTTTATTTGGTGAATAGTAAGTATACGGTGAAAAATGTGTTGCGACCGCCTGCATATAAAAGCGTTCACTCCGGTTGAGTGTCCGGTGCACCACCAGGAATTTTCATAGCCTGTACCGAATATACCGTTG
>CAXTDG010000700.1:1481-2355 GCA_964242675.1 uncultured Chitinophagaceae bacterium | reverse complement strand
TCGTTCAATCGCTTGGGTTTAAGCACAGCGCCAACTTAGAAACTTTCATAAACGAAAAACTTCTAAAACTGACACCGGCCGACCGTATTGTAAGGGCCAATGTCACCTTGTTTCAGGGCCCTGAAAGTGCGGTTACGAGTGATTACTGTGAGATACGCTTAGAGGTGCCCGGTAACGATTTATTTGTGAAAGAACATAGTGCCGGATTTGAACAGGCTATAGACGAGTGCATTAATAAACTTCAAAGCATTCTTCGCAAACAAAAAGACAAAATGGTGTACGGCCACCGCCGTGCCGGTGCCGAGTAAAATAATTCTTGCTTAAATTGTAGCCCGGAAAACCAGTGTATGGATGATCTTCAGGATTGTATTATCCTTGGCGGCGGCCCGGCAGGGCTTAATGCAGCAGTTGTATTAGGCCGCTGCCGGCGCAAGGTTTTATTGTTTGATACGGCTACGCACCGCAACCGCTATTCGCACGGGATGCATAACTATCTTACGCGTGATGATATTTTACCTTCGGAATTCCTTGACATCTCGTTGAAGGAAATGCAGAAGTACGGGGTAAAGCTTATCAGGAAAAAAATTGTTTCCGCCCGCAAAAATGACGAGGGTTTTTTTACGGTTAAGGATGAAGACAATCGGGTGTATGCATCGAAAAAGCTTCTCATTGCCACCGGGCTTTCCGATAATGTGCCTATTCTTCCCGGCTTTAAAGAGCTGTATGGTAAATCCGTTCATCACTGTCCGTATTGCGATGGCTGGGAAGTAACCGGTAAAGAACTGGGAGTGTATGCCCGAAACAAAAACGGCTTTGAGCTGGCACTGTCACTAAAAACATGGAGTGATAGGGTAACATACTATGCTGACGGAAA
>CAXTDG010000700.1:372-1471 GCA_964242675.1 uncultured Chitinophagaceae bacterium | reverse complement strand
GACGCAAAGAACAAGCTGAAGCCGGCCGAAGTGGAGATTCTTACGGCTAATGGTATTCCCATCATCAGCTATCCTATTGAACGGCTGCTCAGTCAAAACGACAAACTGGAATCTGTACTTTTTAAAAATGGGGAGACCCGTACCTGCGAGGTATTATTTTTCGTGAACGGATTTGAGCAACAATGTAACCTTGCCGAGACCTTTGGCTGTAACATGAGCCGGAAGGGTGTGGTGCTCACCAACCGTTACCAGCAAACCAATATCGCCGGCCTGTATGTGGCGGGCGATGCCGCCAGGGACATGCACTTTGTAGTAGTGGCGGCGGCCGAAGGCGCCAAGGCCGGTGTGCTTATAAACAAAGAATTACAAAAAGAACTTACGATCATACCGTCGCAACAAACCGTTTCAGTGTAAACGGCATTATGAGTTGACTTTAACTTTTAGGGCCTGTTAATCTTTTTTTTTAAATACCTGCTGAGACTGCATTTGGTTAGTTTTGTAAGCCAATAAAAAGAGCAGACTACAATGAAGTTGATCAGCCGTTCCTTATTCTTATTTTCAGCAGGCTTGTTGAGTTTTTCTTTTGCGGAGGCCCAGGAAACGAATGAAGCCGTTTTAAAAACGATGTTGGTTTCTAAAATGTTTGTGTTCAAAGCACAATCGGCATGGCCGCTGCAAGGTACTGTGGTGCAATTAAATGCAGGCTTCGACATGAAGGTACTGGGTGATTCCATTAATACCTACCTCCCTTATTTTGGCCGGGCATACACAGCCGGCTATACCAACAGCGGAGGAATTAATTTCACGTCTACCAGGTTTGAGTATAAGCTGAAAGATAAAAGTAAAGGAGGCTGGGAAATCGCCATCAAGCCGGCAGATGCAAAGGATGTGACTGGTTTGCTTTATTCCATATCCACTAACGGCTTTGCCACTTTGCAGGTGGTAAGCACTAACCGGCAGGCCATTTCATTTTACGGCATTATCGAAAAGAAATAATTTAGATCTACTGTAATCAAGCTCATTTTCTACTTGACATGTTATCATCTAATAATTGAGAAACAGGCGCTACGATTTCATCAGGAGTATCTGTTCCAGTGGC
>CAXTDG010000700.1:0-362 GCA_964242675.1 uncultured Chitinophagaceae bacterium | reverse complement strand
GTAATACTTTACTATTCCAACTCTCTTATTAAACAGCAATGACGGACAGCCATAGAAATATGGACGTCCGTCATTCAACACCTTTCAGTTTTTCAACTAATCGTGTCCTTCCAGCTTTACAAGCTTATTGTATAAGCCTAGCAAAAGGAAAGGCGCAGGCCATTGTCCTACAAACAAAGCGTCTTTCTTTCTACCGGCTATTTGTAGTCCAAGGGAAATAGCAATCGACCCTACGGCTGCCCATAAAAAAAGATCCGAAGGCAGCTTTGCCGTTTGTTCTTCAATTGCAGTGGCTACCGGGCCTTCTGTGTGTTCGGGGTTTTTGCGTCCTGTTCTTACTGTTTTAACGCTATCCTCATTTG
>CAXTDG010000699.1:0-2710 GCA_964242675.1 uncultured Chitinophagaceae bacterium | reverse complement strand
ATGAAGATCGCCCAGATGGGAACGGTTAGAAAAATGCCGAGTAAAGAAGCTCTGATAGCGGCTTTGTCGGTCTTTGCGGTGAGGTAACGCTGCACTACCGTTTGGTCGGTTCCGTATTTCTGAATGGCGTAAAAAGAGCCATTGATAATCATGACGATGAGGGTGAGGCGAGTGAAATCAACCTCGTAAGGACCGAAGCCGGTGTGATGATTTTCGGAAGCGATTTTCCATGCTTCGGGTAAGCCGCCTTTGATAGAAAAAATGAGAACCAGTAAGCAAATGATTCCACTGGCAAAGAGCATGAATCCTTGAAATACATCGAGCCAGATAACGGCTTCGATACCGCCTTTGAGATTGACCACCGTGATGATGGAACCGATGATAAGTAAGATGATAATTGGATTGATTCCAGTGAGCTTGTTGAGTGCAACTGCCATGAGAAATAGTACCGTACCCATGGAAGCAAACTGCCGCAGAATGAATGAAGACGAGCTATAATAACGGGCAAATGTGCCGAAGCGCTGTTCGAAATATTCGTAGGTACTGAGGCCAATCACCCGGCGAAACATAGGCACAATAAACCAGATGGTACCGAGTAAAACGATGGGCACCATGAGGCCTTGCACCAGTAAAATCCAGTTGTTGCTAAAGCCTTCGCTTGGGTAGCCTAAAAACGTAACAGAACTTATGAGCGTAGCCAGCAAAGAAATGCCAATGGCCCATGATGGCACTTTGCCTTTGGCAAGGAAATAATTTTGAGTAGAAGTTTTTTTGCGGGCAAAGTGGAAGCCGAGAAACAAGGTGAGCCCGAGGAAAAAAATTATGATGGCATAATCAATCAAATGCAATCTATTCATAATTGCGGCATTTTAGAAGTTGGGAGGAATGTGGTGTGAGTAAGAAATGCAATCGTTATTTCGTTTTTTTAAAATTCCATAGTCCGGGCGGCCATGGGTAGCTGCCAGGTTTTACAGTAACAAATAGTTCCATTTCGCCTTCCACTTTCATGCGGACTACGCCGGGCATAAGTTCCTGAATGGGTTGTAGTCGGTGAATGTGTAACGCTTTAAGAATGGCGGCGGCAGTGGAACCCCCTTCAATAATCAACTCCTGCGTAGCAGTGCGTTCCAGCAACAATTGAACGACCTGGGATTTAATTTTTCGCAGTGCAACAGCGCTGATCGTTTTCGGAATGGTTGCAGCATCAAAAGCCAAAATAGCCTTGCCTGTTTTTAGAAAAGCGGCTGTGGTTTCCTCCCACTCTAGTAGCCCTTTTTTCGAAGGCAATTTTGTTTCAAATAATGTTTGCGGTGCATAGCTAACGGGGCCACCTTGCTTAGCAACTTGCCGCACACTTGCAACCCGTTCGCCAAAGGCAGTACCCGATACAAACAAGGCGGGTTGCTGTACAGAATGTGGTTCAGTTGATGTGGGTTGCTCCTGCAAACCCCTTTGCTTTAGAACGGCTGCAAAAAATAAGGATGTACCTGCCAGCAAAATTTCGGGGTGGGATGATAATGTTTCTGCCCAGGCAGCAAAGTCTGTTGTGTTTTGTACGTCGCCCACGGTAGTGCCACCAGTAGGTAGTGGCCAGCCTACCGGCAAAATACTGATGCGAATACCACCGGCCCGAAGCATATCGGAAACGTCATAGTATTCCACTGGAAATTCCGGGTCTTTAGCGAAACCCGTTTTATGAACAGGAATGCCCTGGATATGATAAAATCCATCCCGGATGGTACGGCCCAAAGCCGGATTTCCAGCTACGATGAATGCCTGACGCTGGCTAGTAATTTTCTGCATTACCCTAAGTTCGGCCAGCACATGCCCTCGCAAAACGGAATCAATTTTTTTGAAAATAAATTGAGGTTGCAAAGCCATTACCTGCTCCATCACCATACGGGTTTTCGACCTTGCTTTTAGCAATGGCAGCGAACGGGTATCGGTATCTATCACCAGCAAATCGCAGTTGGTTGCATTCTTGGGAGAGGTAACTACTTCCACCGACAACCCATGACGTAGTCCTACACCACCAATTTCAGCGGCCCCGGTTAAATCGTCAGCAATTACAACAATCATTTGGTGAATAGTAATAGTGAATAGTCAATAGTGAGTAGTGAATGGGTGCAAACTGTTTTATCAGTCGTCTGTTGTCCGTGGTCTGCCGTCGAATTAATTTGCTTCCTGCTGCTTTTTGTATTTACTCAATTGCACGGCTGATTCAATAGCCAACACCATAGCATCGGCGCTGGCAATGCCTTTGCCTGCAATTTCGAAAGCAGTGCCATGGTCAACGGAGGTGCGAATGATAGGTAAACCCATAGTAATGTTTACGCCCTTTACGCTATCCATTTGATTCTTTTCTGAATTCCATTTGAAGCCACTTAGTTTAAACGGAATATGGCCCTGGTCGTGGTACATAGCTACTACGCCGCCATAGTAACCGGTCGCAGCTTTGGCAAACATGGTATCAGGTGGCACGGGGCCTTCTACATCAAATCCTAGTTCTTTTGCTTCGGCAACGGCTGGTGCAATTTCCTGGTCGTCTTCGGTGCCAAATAAGCCGCTATCCCCAGCATGTGGATTTAAGCCAGCCACACCAATTTTCAGGTTAGTTTCACCCAATTGTTTCATGCCGCTGTGCAGCAATTGAATCACATGAATGATGCGTTCTTTTTTCACCAAATCGCAAGCCTGTCGTAGCGATATA
>CAXTDG010000698.1:0-2714 GCA_964242675.1 uncultured Chitinophagaceae bacterium | reverse complement strand
CAACAAAACCGGCGATGCAGAAAAGAAAGGCCTTTTGAAACAGCAACTGCTAGCTGGTAACCGCATTGTAAGTGCCTATGATGTCAAAGTTTTATGTCAGCGGATTTTTGGCCAAAACCTGGCGGAAGCAAGAGTGAACAAAGCTACCGTTGTAGGCAGTGACAGCAAACAAGGCTTTTCAAAAGTCATTTTGGTAGAGTTACTTCTACACAATAAAACCAACGGCGAAGTGGACTACCTATGCAAAGAAGTGGAAAGCATTTTAACGGAAGAAGCTACGATGGTGTATCCGTTTAAGGTGGTGGTGTTATAAGTTGTGGAAAGTGTTTTAAAGATCACGCCAAGAGCCAATTTTGCTATACCCAAAGCTTGAGAAAAATATAAGGTAAACTGTACCAAAAATTTACTTGTAAATAAAATGGGTACACAATTGTACCAGAAAAAATAATCAAATTTAGTTTGGTACAATCTATAAATCTGTTTCCATGACTATTCCGATAATTGAACATTTGGGTATGGTATAAAAGGAAATTGACTGGTTAATTATCACAGACCATTATAAATTGAAAGTCTATAGATTCAGTCATTCAATTCGTTCTGAT
The DNA here is from genome assembly GCA_964242675.1 of uncultured Chitinophagaceae bacterium. GTDB lineage: Bacteria > Bacteroidota > Bacteroidia > Chitinophagales > Chitinophagaceae > JAZKFT01. Next base: position 2,112 of record CAXTDG010000698.1, on the reverse strand, counting down.
GTTATTGCTAAAGTTTTGACTGTTCCAATTTCCATTACCTCTTTTCCGTTGATATTTGCCTGTAGCCTGTTTTTAAAATCTACAGGCATTTTTGTTTGTATATGGATGGTGCACAAAAGAAGCTGGCCTGGTTTGGCGCAATGGCATTGGTAAGTGTCCTCGTTATTTCTTTTGTGCCTACTGCCTTCCATTTGGGTGGCTACGAATTTCGAAAAGTAGATTTTGCAGCCGATGTGAAAAGAGAAAAAAACGTACCGGTAGTCACTGGTAATGAAGATAGTTCCAGCAGTACTACTACAATCAATCAACCGGTCAACAGAAACTTACCCGATTTTCTTTCGTACAAAGAAATTATTAATTACAGCCCTTCTGGTGCAGCCCCTGTTGGCAAGTTTGTGCAGGCGCTAAAAGATATGCAGCAGGGCAAACGCAAAACGGTTCGTATTGCATACCTGGGCGATTCATTCATAGAGGCCGACATTATCACCATGGATTTGCGCCAGCTGCTGCAAGCGAAGTTTGGCGTGCAAGGGGTTGGCTTCATGCCTATTATGGCCGTGGCTGCATCTTACCGGCAAACCATCGTTCATGCTTTTTCCAAAAACTGGTACGATTTCAATTTCAGGAGCAGTGGTGACCATAGTACGGAGTTTATGTCGGGCCACAACTACAGTAGCCGGGGGAGCTGGGTGCAGTACGCCATACCGGGCAGCGAAAAAAAGGATACGCTTTTCAAGAATGCTTACCTGCTGTATAAAAGCAGTAACCCAATAACCGTTACGGTGAATGACTCAGTTATGAGTTTACCAGCTACTCCACAGATTAGGAAAGAGCTGCTGGCGCAAAATGTTTCGAAACTGCAAACCACGTTTCCTCCCAACGCCGATACCATTTATGGCTATAGCTTTGAGGCAGATTCTGGCGTAACGGTTGACAATTTTTCGTTCAGAGGCATTAGCGGTACGGAACTACAGGCGCTTGTGCCTTCTTTTTTATCGGAGATAAATGCGGTACACCCTTACGATCTTATCATTTTTCAATACGGCCCCAACCTGTTGTACAAGCCAGAAATCGAAAACTTTGAATACTACGTAAAACCAATGGTAAAAGCAGTGTCGCAGTTTCGGGATGCGTTTCCGCAGGCTGATGTACTGATGGTAAGCACCGGCGATAAAGCTTTTCGATACAACGGGCAGTATGCTACAGCTAAAGGGGTATTGCCACTGCTGAAAAAGCAACAACAGATAGCACAGCAGTCCAACGTAAACTTCTGGAACTTTTTCCTGAATATGGGTGGCGAAGGCTCCATGATTCAGTGGGTGGAAGGCGATACCACTTTTGCCAACAAGGATTATACACACGTCAATTTTAAGGGCGGTAAAAAAATTGCCACCCTGTTGTTTAATGCTTTAATGAATGCTTACCAATATAAAAAATAAGGTGACTGGCCTGTGGCTGCTGTTCTTTACAGTAGTGTGCCGCACTACGGGCCTGGGCCAACCACTACCCAACGAGGAAAAGCTGACCATTAATAGTTTTTTCAACGAAATAAATAACAAGGAAAAGCTGTTGCCCTTATTTCAAAAACTACAGGCTTGCAACCAGCAAAGCTGTATGATTTCGGTGCTGCACCTGGGCGATTCGCATGTAAAGTCGAAATATTATTCCCGCAGCCTGGAGTCGGCGCTCAACCTGTTTTTCAACCAGCAGGAGCATATTTATAAAGTGAACGATAGCACGGCAGGCCGTAAAACTTACTTCTTCAATTTACAGGAGTATGCGGTAATTGGTACCCGGTTTATGCACTATTACAATTCGCCGCAGCTAAGCCAATACCTGGCTGCTAACCTGCCTGACCTGATGATTATTTCCCTAGGCACTAACGATGCCTATAGCGGCGTAGCGCTGGATGTGATGAGTAGCCAGATGAAAGATTTGGTACAATTGGTAAAAGCCGCTTCACCCAATACGGTCTTGCTTTTCACTATGCCACCCGACGAACGGAAACCGATGGAAGAAGTTCAATACCTCTGGGAGCACTGGAAGTTTAACGCCGATCAGCGGATCAAGACTTTCAACTTCTTCGTCGTGTTCTCAATTTTCGCGAACGGA
>CAXTDG010000697.1:0-2714 GCA_964242675.1 uncultured Chitinophagaceae bacterium | reverse complement strand
TGTTTGTAAAAGGGTAGGGGGCATCAACATTGAGTGTGTGGTGGCAACGCCAGTTTATTAACGCAATCCGAACCAAGACATTCGCACCGGAAATTCTTTATTCCGCAAGGCTGCCGGCTTTTTTAGAAACCCTGCGGTATAACCCTAACTGCTTATCAGAAAATACCTCGAATTCATTTTAAATGATTGCATCTAAGTTTCACATCGTTAGCAGCTGCCTGCTGGCCCTAACGATTTTTAATACTTCCACGGTTTTTGGGCAGCAGCAAACTGCACCCTCTAACACCAATGGTACCGATACCATTAAGGTTGGTAATGTGGGCAACGTCATCTTCCTAGGCTACAATTCCATTCGGCGGCAAAATGTTACCGGTGCTATATCTGGCGTTACCGATAAAGACATTCGGGAAATGTCGCCTGTGTCGATAGATGCCCTGCTGAAAGGCCGTGCCGCCGGGCTAAATGTAGTAAATGCTTCTGGTGCTCCCGGAGCCGGGGCGCTAAACATTATCCGGGGGACTTCGACCCTAAACGGAGGCACCACGCCGCTGTATATAGTGGATGGTATTCCGGTAAAAGCAACCCGGTTTGCTAATCCGCTGGCGGCAAATGGCGACAACAACCCACTAGCTGATATTAACCCCGAAGACATAGAATCGGTAACCGTACTGAAAGATGCACAGGCCACAGCCATTTATGGTATGCGGGCCGGGCGGGGTGTCATTTTAATTAATACCTATGGCGGTACTTCCGGCAAAACCTACCTCGACATCACGGCATCTACCGGCATTATGGATGCTCCCGATCCGCTGCCTGTAATAAATGCAGACCAGTATCGCACTTTTACCCTGGAAAAAGAAAGAGCCCGTGGATTAACGGATTCACAAATTAACCGGGGCGTTGGCCGGTACTTATTGTTATCAACTCCAGCCAACCAGGTGCAGCGGTACAACAACAATACGGCTTGGCAGGATGAAGCCTTGAAAAGGGGAATGCTAAGCAATTTTCACCTGAACCTGCGGGGCGGGGATGCCGTAGCTAAATACTCCCTTAACATAGGCTATACTCAGCAGGATGGTGTGCTAACTAATACAGAATTCAACCGCTTCAGCACCCGCTTCAACCTGGATTATAAGGTAGGCCGGAAGCTGAGTTTCATCAACAGCCTTGCTTATAGCTATACCAACAGGAAACTAAAAGACGAAGGGGCTGCTTTTAACACTAATCCGTTGTATTTATCTTCTGTAAAAATACCAACCCTTACTGCTTTTGAGCAGGATACTAAAGGCGATAACCTGCGTACGCTGGACAGTGCCGACTATGCCGGAAGAAACAATCCATATTCGGTATTGGACCGGATGCGGAACGAAAGCAGTACAAACCGCATTACGGGTAAAATCTTTGCTCAGTATACCTTTTCGCCATACCTCAGCCTGCGCATTGGGCTGGGTTTCGACTACTTCCGTTTATCAGAAAACCGGTTTACACCTTCGGCTGGTTTCCTGGCGCAGGGATATATTATCCGGGCTTCTTCGCAGGCCAACAATTCAGAACTGATGCTGCTGAATGAAAACGTGTTGACCTACAATCGTACTTCCAAATCGGGCCTGCACAACGTTACCGCATTTGCAGGTGCCGCTTACCAAAACACTTCGCAGGATACAAAATATGGCCGGCAGGTAAACTCTACATCCGACGAGTTGAGCCGTATCAATACCAGCGACCCATTGCAACTGGATTCTATTGACAGTTATTCACCCACCTGGAAACTGCTGTCCTTTTTTGGAAGCGTTAACTACAGTTTTAAAGGAAAATATATTGTGGGTGCCAACCTGCGGGCTGATGGTTCAAGCCGGTTTTTTGAAGGAAAGCAGTGGGGTTATTTCCCGTCTGTTTCTGCGGCCTGGCGGATAGGGGCTGAAGATTTTTTGAAATACAATAAGGTAATTAGTGAACTGAAACTGCGGGCCAGCTATGGCATTGTGGGCAATGACGAAGTAGGATATTATAACTCTTTCAACGCTATCGTTTCTGCGCCGTACACGTATTCTGGTACCCGTATCGGCATTATTGGCAACCCCAATTTTACCTGGGAACAAACACAGCAGGTAAACGTAGGCATAGATGCCGAGATACTAAAAAGCAGAATGGGGGTAACGGTTGACTTGTACAATCGTAAAACAAATAATCTGTACAACATTATCAATATTCCTCGTTCCAGCGGTTTTGACAACTATGCAGTAAGCGAAGGCAGCGTAACCAACCGAGGCGTAGAGCTAAGCGTTTGGGGCAAAATACTGGCTGGCAAGTTCGGCTGGCAAACCAACCTGACGGCTGTCCGTAACCAAAATGAAATCAATTCGCTGCCTGCTAAGATGAATACGGTTTTCAACTATGGCAACTTCGGCATGCTGGCACAGCCTGGTATGGCTATTGGGTCCTTCTTCGGTTATCATGCACTAGGCGTATATGCCAGCACTGCCGACGTGAAATTGAAAAATGGCGCTGCTAATACCAATCCTTTCCAAGGCGGCGATGTAATTTTTGAAGATATAAACGGCGACGGTATCATTGATGCACAGGATCAAAAAGTGATTGGCAATACCAATCCGGATTTCTATGGCGGCTTCTCTAATATTTTTACCTATAAAAACTTTGACCTGAATGTGTTTGTAGATTTTGCATCGGGTAACAAAGTGTACAATGCACAAAGG
>CAXTDG010000696.1:0-2715 GCA_964242675.1 uncultured Chitinophagaceae bacterium | reverse complement strand
CAATCTTTATGGTTACAGAATCATTAGTGGCTTTGCCGAGGTTATAAGGTATTATCCGCACATGAAAGCTGTCGTCAGCAGCAGAAATAAAAGAGGGGGTTACTGTTATATTCTGCGGCTCAATAGAATAATCAGGCTGCTGCATAGGGAAAGGCTTCACGGCAGGGTCGCCATTGATAGTGGTTTCCTCTACTGTGAGTTTTGTATGGTAATCGCCATTATATGTATTCCAGGTAGTTTGAATAGCCTTCTGCTGAATCTCGCCGAGCGATTGCCCGTAGTTTGTTTTGGAGGCTGCATTGTACCAGGCACCCGTTATATAATCCAATGTATTTACTACCCCAAAGCTGGAACTGGCAATAAAAGCAATGCTGCCACGGGAAGGGGCCAATACAAATTTTTCAGAAATAGTGTAGCTGATGCCATTCAGGCGGCTTTCATCGTACGCAAAAAAGTTACCTGCGTTACATCCATTGGCTATAAATACCGGGTAGCGGCCATTGCTGTTGGTATAGTCGCCTGGGTTATTCAGGTTAAAGTCGAGGCTGGTAGAAGATGAGTGGCCAAAATAGGTGAGCAGCGCTATACCGTTATTAATAAGGCCGGCTACTTCTGCGGTGCTTTGGGTTAGGTTGGGGTTGTTGGCTTTTATATAGGAATGTACCTGGGCTCCTACCAACGTATCGGATATTATTTGCCGGTAGTTTTCCATCAGGGGCAAAATAAGGTCGCCGGTTTGGGCATCGCTGGCACCAATTAAATGTAAGACCTGTTTTTTGTAATCCTGGCTACCCTGGCTGTGGTTGGTATTTGCCTGCTGCTGTTCAAACTCAATTACTTTGTTCAGGTAAGCCTGCAGCTCGGCATTGGTGGTAACGGATATACGGCCAATAGGCGTCAGCACATTAGGGTCGTAATTATTGGCAGCACTTAGCAGGTTATCCGATCCCGGATCTCCCCAGGTGGGTACCTGGTTCAATTGGTCTTTAAAATTGCCCTGCGGATAAGGCGGATTGCGGTACTCCTGGTAATTAATCCCGTGCCCTACCAGAAATACAAATTTTGGTGCTGTGGCAAAGTTGGCCCTGGCAAACCGTAAAAAATTACGAATGCTTATCGGGTGTGTTTTAATTCCATAAGCAAACTGGTCGGTTATTTCATCAATATCAACAATTTTTGTGTTGAAAGAACCGCCTGCTGCCGATGCCCGGTAATTGCTGTAAGCCTGCACCTGATTATTGGAACCGGAGTTTAAAATCTTATTAGCTATCAACAGGTAATTACCCTGGTTGGCAACCGTTGCATAATTGATAAAGTTGCGGGTAGTAAAAGCACCTTTGCTATTTACCGTAGAAGTGCTTAACAATAAACAATTAGCGGGGGATGCGCTGGGTTGTAGTTTTACTTTAATAATACCGCCGCTTACCTGGCACACATAGCGTTTGCCATTCGTAAAATCATACAAAACCGGATCGGTACCACCGGTATTAAAATTACTAATCTCCAGGTAAGCACCGGAGGCATTGGCAGGCAGTGTAAATTCGAATTGGTTTTGGTAATCAAAATCAAACAGGTGTGGGTAGGTAAGTTTTACCTCCGATAGCAATATAGATTCATAAATACTGCTGCCGCTTGTGTAAAAGGTAAGAGTAGTTGATGCCCCGCCACTGGCAAGCCTGCTTAGTGGTAAATTGGGTACAACGAAACTATACGTTTCAAAAGAAGAGTTATAGGTGCTGGCAACAAGCGAATCGTTCATTTTGCAGAATACCGACCGGCCACCAATAAAAGCACCGGCCCCTTTTGCATACAAAGTCATGGCTGGCCCATTCGTATAAGCTTTTAGATTATCCAGCGTTATAGAACGGTTTGTAAAAGCATCCGACTGAAACCCTTCGCCTTTATCAAAAGAAGCCGAACGCACATATTCGCCTTGTATATAGGAGGCATTACCACCCCAGAGCTGGTCGGCAAAAGGAGTTTCATTATCGTACAGGCAGTAGGGCTGTGGCGTACCGGGGTTGGTCAAGTTATTTGTCGTACCGGTCATCCGGGCATTGGTGCCAGGGCTTACAGTTAAAAAATAAGTAGCATCATCGGTAAACAGGCTATACTTATCATGCGGCTGATAATCGGGGTCAATGTATAAATCGGTATCCGGTTTACCATCGTTTATTTTACCGTAAAACTCAATATAGCCGCCTACACCCAAAGGCCCGGTAGCAGCAGAAGTAAAAATGGGCACTTCCACCCCATTGCACCAAAGCTTATAATCCTGGGCATTGGCACCACCAATACCTAACGCAGACAGCTGCGATTGCGAAATACGGTACAGCCCGTTGCTGGAAATCTGAAATTTGTAATACGTTCTGGAATAATCAATCCATTCATTACGCAAGGGCTGTGCAAAGCAGGCACTGCACAGTACGGCCAGGCAAAAAGCCGTCAGTATTTTTTTCATAACAGTTAGTGGGTATTCAAGTAATATGGAGATAGATGAAAAATGCAAAAATAACCTGAAAACGGTTTGTGGAAACCGGTAGAACGAAATTAATAAAATCTGGGAATGAAGGGAATGGCCCTACATACGATAGAATAGCGGTTATGGTTTATACACCGTAGCCCGAATGGTTCAGAGGGTTATTTTTGCGCTAAACCATATTACAGGATGAAAGATTTAATAGCCGAACGACAATGGCGGGTGATGCTGCCAGA
>CAXTDG010000695.1:0-2717 GCA_964242675.1 uncultured Chitinophagaceae bacterium | reverse complement strand
TTCATAAAGTTGTGGTGCGCCGAATCGGAAAAATTATCAAAGCCGGTAGGCATAAGGAGTTCCTTGCCTGCTTTATCCGTTAGCGTCAGGTCAACGGCAATGCCCCGGTTGTGGCCACTGCCATTAGCGGGGTTGGCGGCGTAGCGGTCGTCGGGTACAATTGCCCACATTTTTTCGGTAACGCTATAGGGCCGATAAGCATCCCATATTTTTATATCCAGCCTAATAGATTGCAAAGTGTCCTGCACTTTTTGCAGCGCCTGGGCAGCCTCTAACCGCAGATAAGCCGCCGGATTTTTATATAAAACCTGGTGGGTAAAATTGGCGGATGTAGCGTACACCAACTGTATTTGCAACGGTTGTAAAAACCGGCTAAGTGGCACCATAGCACTGGGGCTATCGGCTTGTATGGCAGGTAGGAGAGAAGTTGCAGTTTGCACTACCCGCAAGCCATATTTATTAATTACCAACGGTTGCAACTTGCTGCTACAATTTTGCACCAGCAACAACAAAACAATAGCACTCACCAGTAAAATCTTCGCTTTTACAAAACGCATTTGCATAGGCTAAAACTAATCAACCTGCATCATGTGAATTAATGTTTTGGTCATCGGCTGCATTGTCGTTGGCATTTACATTTGTGCTTCAATTTTTAACATGCGTTCTGTATTTGTATTTGTTCTTCTTTTCTGTAGTGTTCTTTGTTTTTCGCAAGCTAAAAAAGCCAAACCGCTGGCCTCATCTGCACCTAAACTAATAGTTGGCATCGTAGTCGACCAGATGCGGTGGGACTACCTATACCGCTACCAGAACCGCTTTGGTGGGGGCGGTTTTAAGCGGATGATGAATGAAGGCTTCAATTGCCAGAATACGTTTGTGCCTTACATCCCTACTGTTACGGCTGCCGGGCATACTTGTGTATATACGGGCAGTGTCCCCAACATCCATGGCATTGTGGGTAATAACTGGTACGAAGCAAAACTGAACAAGATGGTGTACTGCACCGACGACGATTCGGTAAATACAGTGGGTAGCAACAGTAAGGCTGGCAAAATGAGCCCTCGCAATTGCTTTACAAATACCATGTGCGACGAACTTCGGCTGGCTACCAATTTCAAAGGGAAAGTGGTTGGGATAGCGCTAAAAGACAGGGGTGCTATTTTGCCTGCGGGCCATGCCGCTAATGCAGCTTATTGGTACGATGATGCCAACGAATCGTTCATCACCAGCACTTACTACATGAACGATTTGCCCAACTGGGTAAAGAATTTTAATAGTCGCAAACTGCCGGATAGCCTCACTGGTTTGGGCTGGAATACGCTGTACCCAATCAATACCTACTTGCAAAGTGCTCCGGACGAAGAAATTTATGAAGGAACTTATTCCTCCAAAGAAGTAGCAACGCATTTCCCTTACAAATTTTCGCAAGGGCCGGAGGCATGGACACAAATTCGTACGTCGCCTGCCGGCAATACACTCACGGCTGAGTTTGCCAAAGCCGCTGTAATAAACGAAGGATTGGGAAAAGATGAAACGACCGATTTTTTAGCCGTAAGCTTTAGTAGCCCCGACTACATCGGCCACCAGTTTGGTCCTAACAGTGTAGAAAACGAAGACGACTACCTGCGACTGGACAAGGAATTTGAATCGCTCTTTAATTTTTTGGATAAGCAGGTGGGCAAAGGCGAATACACCGTTTTTTTAACGGCTGACCATGCAGTTGCTCATGTGCCAGGCTTCTTAAATGAACATCATTTGGATGGGGGTAATTTTAGTACGTCAACAGTTGTGAAGGGGATGAATAATGGATTGAAAACAGCGTTTGGATACGATAGCCTGGTGTACGGATTGATCAATTACCAGGTGCACCTCAACCATCGGCTTACCAAAAAGTATAGTGTAAACGAAGACAGCCTGAAGCTTTGGGTAATTGATTATTTGCGGAAGGAACCACAGGTAAGCAACGTGTTCGATTTGCAAAAAACATTCGACCAACCTATGAATGAACGCATTAAAACCGTAGTAGCAAATGGCTACTACTTTGGCCGCAGTGGCGATATTGAAGTGATTTTTAAACCCGGTGTAATGGATCATGGTAGCACAGGCACATCGCATGGGGTTTGGAATCCATACGACAGCCATATCCCTTTTTTGCTGATGGGTAATGGCGTAAAGCATGGCCAAACTTACCGGGAAACCTATATGACGGATATAGCGGCAACCATTACCGCTTTGCTACACATACAAATGCCCAATGGCTGTGTAGGCAAGGTGGTGGAAGAGGCGATCAATTAAGGTTCAAAGTCTAAAATTTAAGGTTCTGGCAATCAATCAATGTTGATAGATAAGCTTATTATTCACTGTTCATTATTTATTGTTCATTTTGTTGATTTCCTTTTTGCAAACGAAAGTGCAGGATGCAGGGAATAAGAATTGCTATACATTAGCGCAAACGATTTAAAACAACGATATGCGTACCGTAGAAGATATACTTGCCAGCAAACCCCGCCCTTTCAATTTCATTGAACCAGATGCTTTGGTGTTCGATGCATTGCAACTGATGAACTCCGTAAATCTGAGTTATCTAATCGTAATGCATGGCAACACATTTCATGGCATTTTCTCCGAGAGAGATTATAGCCGAAACGTAATACTAAAAGGCTTGCATAGTAATCAAACGCCTGTAAAAGATGTGATGAGTGTAGCCCTGCCAATGG
>CAXTDG010000694.1:0-2718 GCA_964242675.1 uncultured Chitinophagaceae bacterium | reverse complement strand
CATCTTGATTCAGTAAGGTCTTACATACATAAACAGCAAACACACCATCGAAAGCAATCTTTTGCTGATGAAATAAACAGGTTCATGGAAAAATATGGCTGGAGTTATATAAAGGGAAGTAAGTAAAATTACCTATGCTTCAAAATGGAACAGATGATTAATAATTCTTCTTTATCTATTGCCGCTGGCTTTATTGGACTTATACAAAGGGAAATAAAAAATAACATTTATCCTCAAAGTGCAAAGCTTTTCAGTCATCATTGCTTATCCATTGCTGTTGGCTTTAGCCAACGGAAGAAAAGAGCAGATAATGTTATAGGCTTTAGCCGCATACACATTATGTGGCTAAAGCCAAAACATGTTTTTTATCCATTGCCGTTGGCTAAAGCCAACGGCAATGGATGGCTCTACCCACCACAATACAAAAAACTATTCAGCGGGGTCAAAAAGGTTTGTCTCTACGAATCGGGAATTGGAAAGAATTAAAAAATATACGTATTTTAAATTAATCCTGTTATTGCTAAAAAAGAAACTTTATGCCAGAACCTGTTTTATTACCATCGGGAATTAAAAACGTAACATTTGGCGAAAATGTAAAAGTAGTGGAGCCGGTAAACCTGTATGGCTGTGCCATTGGCAGCCATACCTTCATTGGCCCGTTTGTGGAAATACAGAAAGACGTAATCATTGGCAGCCATTGCAAAATCCAAAGCCACACTTTTATTTGCGAGTTAGTAACTATCGGTAATCATTGCTTTATTGGCCACGGCGTTATGTTCATCAACGATGTATTTGCCAAAGGTGGCCCTGCACAGGGCGATAAAAACTTGTGGAAGAAAACCTTCATTGGAAATAACGTAAGCATTGGTAGCAACGCTACTATTTTGCCGGTAACTATTTGCGATGGTGCTGTAATTGGTGCCGGTGCTGTGGTTACGAAAAGCATTACGGAACCGGGGGTATATGCCGGAAATCCTGCTAAAAAGATGCGGGATATTTAGCCTAATACACTGCCTGATTTTTACCTGACTACAGGGATTGAATTTCATGTCCTTACCTGCGGAATAATTACCAGTAAGCATGAATACGTATCAGAACTAAGTTGTGATGCTTTGTTTATTTAGCTGACGGAAATACGTACTGATAATTATTACACAGGTGAGAGCAGAGTTTACAGGTAGGCTATTGTTTTACGAAGGTGTAAGTATAAACCGTAACCTCATTTCCGGTAGTTTCGGTAGCAGCTATTATGAATGTTTTGCCGTCGAAGGATTTAATGGAAAAGGTAGTTGAGTCCAGTATAAATTGCGAGGTGGTTGGTAGCGACCAGGTACCATGATCATCGCCCGGTGGGTTGCATTGCACACCTGCATCTATATAATTATACGTATGGTCGGTGTTGAACTTTACGACATTGTCCTTTTCGCAATCTTCAAGATGAGCAATTAAATCTACCGGGGCTGCGGCGCCTTTTTGAGAAGTGAATGCGGCTATCCGATAGGAGCCTGCCAGGTTTGCCTCTGTAATTTCGACGGGTTTAGCATTATCCTTTTTGCAGGATGAAACGGCGAGCACTGCAATGGCAAGTGCAAAAGAAAGAATTTTTTTCATGGTATGTGTTTGCATGAATAGTCGGTAAGCGGCAACAAATTGGAAACAACAATTTATTTTTATTTGATTAAAAAAATTTCAGCAGTCGTTTTCCGGTGCATGGCAAAACAAAAAACCCTCAGCACTTTGCACTGGGGTTTACTATTGAATACTATGGATTGGTAAGAAAAGTAACTATGTAGTACCACACATGAGCGTGGTCCCGGAATAGGTCTAAGGCATCTTCACTTCATCCAGCGTTAAGGTTTGTGGCAAATTATAAATTTCGCTCACATGCTGCTTACTGTTATACGGTTGGTTGATGAAACTATTCCATACCAAAAACCAGCTCCACTTAGGTTGTGCCTGCAGAATGGTTGCAGATGGCAATTCGCCAACCTCCGTTAAGGCAATTAATTTTCCTTTGGCCAAATCGAGCAATTCAGTATAATCTTTTTGCTCATAATCCATGTGGTATATATCCGTGCCCAGCACATCTACATAGTCATTGCCGGGGTAATAGTCTTTATAAGCATACGCTTCATCGCCGGGGATATCTCTTGGCCCATTGGCACCCCATACCCATAGCAAATTATTCAGGTGAAAATGATTGGTATAGCGGTCGTACATCATCTTCCACAATTTGGCAATGCCATCTTTTCCCCGCTTATCGCCCCACCAAAACCAGATGCCATTCATCTCATGGTAAGGGCGCCAAAGAATGGGAATGTGTGCACTATCCAAACTTTGTAAATGGCCGGCAACAATATCAATTTGTGCCATCCATTTTTTATTCAAATCCGTTCCTTCGGTTGTTAGTTCCGTCCATTGGGCATCGGTTAGTTTCGCCTGTACACTTTCCTTCCAGCCATACGGCGGGTTATCAATGGGCCTGCCCTGGTGCCACATTAAGGTAATGATATAGCCCTGCTTATATTTTTCGATGGCATCCCGCACTACATCATTCCCTGCATCCCTGGTGCCACGCCATATAAAATCAGTGCCCCAAACGGCAGGGTATTTTCCGGTAATCTTATTCACCGTATCCAACCAGCGTGTATCGCCGTGCTCGCCGCTTAGTATTTGCTTGCCATTGATGCTGTACAGATACGCCAGTAACTTCTTGGC
>CAXTDG010000693.1:0-2721 GCA_964242675.1 uncultured Chitinophagaceae bacterium | reverse complement strand
ATACTTCTGTTCATCAAATGCGTACACAGATGGAGTAATGCAAATCTGCTATAGTGGAGGGTGAGCTTAACTTGTGGACGGTGTATCAGAAACTAAACTTAAAATGCTACGTTTTAAATGGAAGATGGTTACTATGTAGTTGATCAATTGGTGATGCTTTTGTAAAACAGACAGATAGCTAAAATTTACTATTTCCTAAGGCTGTGCAGCTTTCTGTTTGATAAGGGATTTGGGATGTGCAGCAGCGAAATAAAACATACCGGAAATACCAAAAAAAGTAGTGCTGCTGGCAGCATACCTGCCACTATAATAATACTGGCCAAAATATACATTCAGGTGCAGCTTTTCGTTGGCAGCATACTCAATACCTGAGGTAAGCTCGGTAAGCAGGCTTTGGTTAGAGTTAAATATATAACCAATACCGGCTGTAAATGTATTGGTGAATTTGCCTTGCTGAAATACGTTCAGATTAGGCCGTACTTCCAGATAGGCCGTTGTATCGTTAGGCTTTTGCTTTGCCAGGCTGGTTTTGCCAATATCCAGTCCCAGGCTAAAAACATCCCATTGCTTACCAAATTCTACCGACAGGTTGGCTTTTTCAGGAATTGTTCCTGCATCGTTGGTAAGTGCCGGTGCCACAGCAATATAAAACTGTGCCCGGCAGCCGTTTACGATAATGATTAGCAGGGCCGAAAAGAGTAATTTTCTCACGTTCGTATCTTTTTCAAAAAGGATAAATGTAACAAAAGTCAACTATTTATTATGCCCCGGAAGTGTCTTACCATACCGGTATCGTAACTTGTCATTCCGGTAAGCGGATCCGGTTTAAATGCTCCAAGTAATGCGAAAGAAATTACAATTGAAAGGAAATCGCAGCTTCTTACCTGTTTTCATTGGTACGAAGGAACCAAAATAGCATTTACCGTATTTATCTATCTTGCTACGCTAAAATTTATGCTGTATGAAAATGTTCTTCTTTCTGGCCGTTTTATTTGCTGGCCATGTTGCGATTGCACAAGTGGGCATCGGTACCAACAGCCCCAGCGCCAATGCTGCACTGGATGTTAGCAGCGCCAACAAAGGTATCCTGCTGCCCAGGGTAAACGATACCACGCTGGTAAGCAACCCCAGTGCCGGGCTGATGATTTACCACAAAGCAACAAAATCACCCGCTTTTCACGACGGTACCGCATGGAATACAGTAGCCACCAGAACCGCAGCCATTACGGCCAATACCGATTCTCTTACTTACACCATTACCGGTGCAACAGGCGGCTTTGTAAATGGCACTTTTAAAATAGCAGCTCTCAGCAATGGCATTTCCAGCTCAGGCACAACGTCCAATTTCCAGGACGTATCCATTGTAAAATCCCTGGATATCAATTCCATCCCGTTTACCAAAGCAGTGGCAGCAACTTCGCCCCTGCCAGGTATGGTCATTGAAATTAAAGCATATGTTCCGGGTGCTTCCACGCCATACTATTCCATTAAACTTTCCAATAATCAAATCTCAAGCTATAGTGTCGGCATCAGCACAAATGGATTTGGTTTGGCTGAGCAAATTACCATCAACCCAATTATTTACGGATACAAAGACTGGATCAATAATGTTAGCTTTTCCTATAATATAAGCAACAAACAAGTTGGTACTTACTGATGTGTATCAACTGCCAAGCTTAGGCCAATGTCATTTAGTTAAGGATTATCCATCCATTGCCGTTGGCTTCAGCCAACGATAAAGAAATGGTTTTGTATTGGCTTTAGCCACATTGTCTGTTGTAGATGGGACTAAAGCCAATACATGTATAAGCATTTATTCCGTTGACTTTAGCCAACGGCAATGGATAGAATAAACAGTTTCGGCAATACTAACTGCTTAGCTGCCTGAACCAAAGGACATTGGCTGATGCCGGATGAAACTTAAGAATCATTCTTTTAACTTCAGGTAACAGTACAATGGCCAGGAATGCGGATGCGAACAGTATCCCTGAATGGCTTTTTTTGTATCCTGCCAATAGGAATACAGGCCCTCCCTGGATGATAGTGTAGAATTAATATTGTCGGGCAAGGTCCAATGCCCGATCCAGTAATCCGGGTATTGGGTAGCAAAATGATGAAAGGTCATTTTTTCCAGCAATGCCCATGCTTCCTTTTTATCGAACGAGGAAACACCAATAATGACCGGGCCTTCCAAAGAAAACCAGATACCGCCATCCTCGCCTTCGCCCTTGCCGCCCCACATCGGTTTTTCCCGGGTGCGGAACCCTATTTTTTCCGGAGACAAGGTGGCTGCTTTTACTTTGTTATATATGACGTTTTTTCTTTCAGCGTCCAATTCCGGCATTTGCAGTAAATATCCTTGTGGCTCAATACAAACATTATTCATGCCCAACCGGTCGTCTTTACCAAGGTTTAAATAGCATCTTGCCGCAAAGCCCCGGTTGCCGAAATCGGTTAAAAATGCTGCGGATAATTCATCCCGGTATTTCTGTAGGGCAGTTATAAAAGGCGTAAGCGCTGTATCGGCCGATTTTGTTAGTTGCAGTATGAATTGGGGTAAAACGGCCAGCGCCATGGTAGTGTTTAAAATGGACTCTGCAAACTGGGCATACAGATTAGGTGAAAATTTGTGAAAAAAAGAATCGCTCCAGTCAGAATTTAAAATCTTCACCAGGCCGTGCTTTCCCCTACCCACTTCATCCCGCAGGTAAATAAAGGATT
>CAXTDG010000692.1:0-2730 GCA_964242675.1 uncultured Chitinophagaceae bacterium | reverse complement strand
ACCTGCGAAGAATCCCGTGACCAGCTGATCCAACCCATGACTCAGCCTGCCCATGCACAGGGTTTGGCACTGCAGCAGGAAATTATTGATGATGCCAAAGGCAAGGCTAATAAAGAAGCTCGTAAACTCATTATTCAAACGGTACAGCGTACGGCTTCAGAGCAGGCTATCGAAAATGCCATTACTGTTTTTCAACTGGAAAGCGATGAAATAAAAGGCCAGATTATTGGCCGGGAAGGCCGCAACATTCGGGCTATTGAAGCCGCAACCGGTGTTGACCTGATTGTAGATGATACCCCGGAAGCCATCGTACTTTCTTCCTTCGACCCATTGCGTCGGGAAATTGCCCGGTTGAGCTTGCAACGTCTGGTTAGTGATGGCCGTATTCACCCGGCCCGTATTGAGGAAGTAGTAGAAAAAACCCGTAAGCAGATTGAAGACCAGATTGCTGAAATAGGCGAACGTACTGTTATTGAACTCGGCATTCATGGCCTGCATAAAGACCTGATTCGGATTGTAGGTAAAATGCGGTTCCGTAGTTCTTATGGTCAAAACTTGCTGATGCACAGTCGGGAAGTGGCCAATATGTGCGGCATCATGGCTAGCGAACTGGGCCTGAATCCTAAACTGGCTAAACGGGCTGGTTTGCTACACGACATTGGTAAAGTACCCGACGAAGAAACGGAATTAAGCCATGCTTTGCTCGGCGCTAAGCTTGCCGAAAAATATGGCGAACATCCTAGCGTGGTAAATGCCATCGGTGCTCACCACGACGAAATGGAAATGCTGTTTGTCATTAGCCCGGTTGTACAGGCCTGCGACTCTATTAGCGGTGCCCGGCCTGGTGCCCGCCGGGAAATTATGCAGCAGTATTTACAGCGCATTAAGGATTTGGAAAACTTAGCCACTTCTTACCCTGGTGTAGAAAAAGCGTATGCCATACAAGCGGGCCGTGAACTGCGGGTAATAGTAGAAGCCGATAAAGTAGGCGATGGTGAAAGCGACAAACTTAGCTTTGAAATAGCCCAGAAAATTCAAACTGATATGACTTATCCTGGCCAGATAAAAGTGACGGTGATACGGGAAAAACGAGCAGTGAATATTGCACGATAGTCATTACAAACGATAAATAAAAAGCGGCTGAATTATTCAGCCGCTTTTTTTATGTACTTGTGTTTTTATTTTAAATTACTCCCACTCAATCGTTGCTGGCGGCTTACTACTAATATCGTATACCACCCGATTAATGCCTCGAACTTTATTGATGATTTCGTTGCTGATATGAGCCAGAAAATCGTATGGTAAACGGGCCCAATCAGCGGTCATACCATCTACGCTGGTAACGGCCCGTAGAGCGATTGTGTATTCATAAGTTCGTTCGTCGCCCATCACGCCTACGCTTTTTACAGGCAATAAAATGGCTCCGGCCTGCCACACTTCGCTATATAGCCCGGCTTCTCGCAGGCCGTTAATATAAATAGCATCAGCCGCTTGTAATAAAGCTACTTTCTCTTCTGTAATTTCTCCCAAAATACGGATGGCTAAGCCTGGCCCAGGAAACGGATGGCGGCTAATTAGCTTTTCGGGAATGCCTAATTCTAGTCCGGTTTTGCGGACTTCATCTTTAAACAGAAAACGTAGCGGCTCTACTAGTTCCAGCTTCATGGTGTCTGGTAGTCCACCTACGTTGTGATGGCTTTTGATGGTTTGCGAAGGCCCATGTACCGAAACACTTTCGATAACATCCGGGTAAATAGTGCCTTGCCCAAGCATTTCAATACCGGTAAGCAGGTGAGCTTCCTGGTCAAAAATTTCGATAAATGAATTGCCAATTGCTTTACGCTTGGCTTCGGGGTCGGTTTTGCCAGCTAGTTTGGCATAGAAGTGTTCAGCGGCATTTACGCCTTTTACGTTTAGGCCAAGTCCTTTATACGTTTCCAATACTTCCTCAAATTCATCTTTACGTAGTACGCCATTATCTACAAAAATGCCGAACAGGTTATTGCCAATGGCCCGGCTAATGAGGGTGGCAGCAACGGTGCTATCTACCCCACCACTCAATGCCATCACTACTTTGCGGTTACCTATTTTATCTTTTAGCTGGGCTACCGTTTCATTAATAAAATGTTCCGGTGTCCATTCACCTTTGAGGCCGCAAATGCGATACAGGAAGTTTTTAATGATCAGTTTGCCTTCTACTGAGTGATATACTTCCGGGTGAAACTGCAAACCATACAAAGGATGGCTATTGCCTTCTAATACCTTTTCATCCTGAACTTTAAAATTTCCAATTTCAGGCTCCTCCTCTTTTTTTTCATCTTCTGGCCTGCGAAGCCGAAAAGCTGCTACAGGAATACTATCCGTAGTAGCCAGTAATTCAAAATCTTCGGGCAATTCGGTTATAGCATCACCATGACTCATCCACACCTGGCTTTCCGGCGAAGCACCGTAGAGCAAAGCATCAGTTGTTTCCAATTTCAAGGAAGCCCGGCCAAATTCCCGATGGCCGCTACGGGCAACCGTGCCGCCATACAGCTTGGCCGAAAGCTGTGCGCCGTAACAAATGCCTAGCACTGGCAACTGCTCTACCATTTTCTTCACATCCACTACCGGAGCATTTTCATCGTTCACACTAAACGGTGAACCGCTGAGGATGATGCCTTTTACAGAAGCATCAATGGTAATGGCTTTATGATAAGGATGAATTTCGCAATACACATTGGCTTCCCG
>CAXTDG010000691.1:0-2731 GCA_964242675.1 uncultured Chitinophagaceae bacterium | reverse complement strand
GTACAGAAAGCCCATGGGATGGGCTTCAAAGTCATCATTGACTGGGTGCCCAACCATAGTGGCGCCGACCATTATTGGCTAACACAACACCCTGATTTTTATGTAAAAGACAGCACCGGCAAACCTGCCATGGCAGCTGACTGGGCAGATACTCGCAAGTTGAATTATAAGAATCCGGAACTGGTAGACACCATGATCAATAGCCTTAAATTCTGGTTGCAAAATGCTGATCTGGACGGTTTTCGCTGCGATGTAGCTGGCGATGTGCCGGATGCTTTTTGGCGCAAAGCAATCAAAGAACTGAAAGCTACAAAGAGCAATATTTTTATGCTGGCCGAAACAGACAAACCTTCCGTACACCTGGATGGTTTTGATGCCAGCTATGGTTGGAGCCTAATGGCTATGATGTACAAAATAGCGGCTGGCCAGCGCCCAGCTTTTGCTATTGACAGTGTATTACATAATATTGATAGTACCTATCCAGCGAATGCTTTTAAGCTTTATTTTACCGCTAACCACGATGAGAATAGTTGGAATAAAGCTGACTTCGGTACTTACCCTGGCGCCAGCCATGCCCCTTTTGCAGTACTTAGCCAAACCATTGACCGTACCGTGCCGCTCGTTTATAGTGGTCAGGAAGAACCGGTGCTGCGGGCTCTTCAATTTTTTGAAAAAGACCCTATTAGCTTTGGTAAATACGGCCGGGCTAAATTTTACCAAACGCTGCTGGAACTACGTAAAAATAACCCTGCCTTAGCATCGGATGCGAAGTTTACAAAAGTGGATGCAGGCAGCCCGAATGCGTTGTATGCTTTTACCAAAGAAAAAGGCGGCAAAAAAGTGCTGGTAGTTGTAAATCTTTCCAAGCAAGGCCAAACCGTTCATATTGCAGATAAATCACTGGACGCAAAGGCGCATAATGTTTTTCTAATGAACGATGAATCGCCTGCCGCACAGGACTGGAAGATTGATCCGTGGGGGTATGCGATTTATGAGTATTAATTGATAATGGATAATTGATAATGAAACAGCCGGTTCTAAATTGAATCGGCTGTTTCATTATCAAGCAGCATTTTCTAAAGAATTAGCATCATGACTTGTCACTATACTTCCGAATGAAAAATTTGCTTTGTTATTTATATGTCTTCATGTGTTTAAGTGCAGCAGGGCAAAACAAAAATCCGATCCTCAAGTTTTCTCCTCTTGCACTTGTTGATGAAATTAGTTTCCCAACAATACAAGGTGGTATTGAATTCAGGTTACTGAAAAAAATAGGTTTTTACAACGAAGCTGGTGTGAAATATCGAAAAAGTTATTACGATAATGCAGATACCAATTACTATACTTCAAAAGGTTTTAAATTAAAAACAGAACTACGTTATTATTTCACAATTCATGGAAGTTCGGATAAATTTTACATTGCTACTAATGCTTTCTATGCGAAAGATTATCGTAATACAGCATTAGGTTACTTCTATCGAAAAGATAGTACAGATTTTAGGCTTGATAATTTTGGAGTAAGAAAGTTAGTATGGGGATTTAATCTGCTTGTTGGCGGACATCATTACCTTTCCAAAAGGCTATTATTTGATTATTATACAGGTTTTGGAATACGATATAGAGATGTATTGACAACTAACAAAGAATTCAATTTTGATAGGGATGAAATGAGAGGGCCAAATGACCTAAATGTAAACAGTATGCGAAACAAAACGGATGCAGGTGGTGAAAAAAGTACGGTCGTAAATTTCACTTTAGGAATCCGTATCGGATACCAATTCTAACTCTTTCATCCACGCCATTGTATCCACCCCATCTGCATAATCAGTAAGCGTTGGCGTTTGTGCCTGCCCAAAGGAAAGACCATAATGCCCAACAATGGCCTGCACATCAGTTGATTCTTTCAGATTTTCCAGCACTTCCTCCGCATTGGTGTAATGCTGATAATTCAACTGGCTGATGGGCGAAAATGGAGAAGCGCCTTCTGACAGCAGCACCGCATCATTCGTCATGTAGAAGCGATTGTTGAGCAACAGAATAGCCAGGTTGTAATCGTAATTATTTTTGTATTTGTTGTGGTCGGCTATCCAAAGGTATTTTTTCAGGGCACCCAAGATCGGCACAAAATCGTAATCCTGTGGCACATATACTTGTGTTACGTTGCGGCAGCCCAGCCCAAAGTACAGCATCACATCATCTGCTAATGCCTGTAGTTCTTCCGCTGTTTCGCTGCCATCCAACACCGCTACCGAAGTGCGGTTTTTGCGAATGATGCTGGGGTATTTGGCAAAATAATACTCAAAGTACCGGCCTGTATTATTGCTACCGGTAGCTATGTACGCATCACAGTTTCTTAGTTGTTCCTGGAAATGAATTTCGTTCTGAAGTTCCGGTTCCCATTCAATTAGCTTACCCACCAGGTGTTTCAGCAGCACTGCATCTTTTGAGGAAAGCTTAATAGCCAGCCGGTTGCCGGTAATAAAACCGCACAAAAAATCATGAAACCCTACCAATGGAATATTACCCGCCATCACGATCCCAATTATTTTTGGGGTGGCATTTTGAACGGGTAATTGGTATTGTGCTACCCATTCTTCCAGCTTATTTTTCTGTAAAAACTGTGTTTCAATATTAACGATTGCCCGGTCAATATACTCCGGTACAAACCAGCCATTTTCCCGGAAAGCAGGGTCTTTTGTCTCCTGCCACGCCTCGTCATTTTCTTTTATAT
>CAXTDG010000690.1:0-2733 GCA_964242675.1 uncultured Chitinophagaceae bacterium | reverse complement strand
TCCTGAAACCGCTGCGCTACTTCCAACGGGTTTTCGTTGTAGGTTTTTACCTGCGAGTAGTCTCCTTGCGTTAGCCGGACGCATTTTCCATTAATGATGTCAATGGCGGGAATGATGGAAAACATGATAGTGAATGGTGAATAGTCAATAGTGAATGAATGGAGCAAAGACTGTATGCTTTATAAGCTCAGAAAGTTCTTCAAAATCTGCTCGCCGGTTTTAGCACTTTTCTCGGTGTGAAACTGAACGCCATAGAAATTATCTTTTTGCAAAACGCTGCTGAACTCAATTCCATAATCCGTTGTGGCAGCGGTGTCTTTTCCCAGGTCAGCATAATAGCTATGTACAAAGTAGCAATATGGTTTTTCGTCCAATCCGTTTAAAATGGTGGAAGATGTTGGTTTTAAAAGGTTCCAGCCTACATGTGGCACTTTGCCTTGTGTGAACTTTTTGACCGGTAAATCGAAGATGCTTAGACATTCAGTATCACCTTCTTCGCTGTGGGTACACATGAGTTGCATACCGAGGCAAACGCCCAGAAATGGCTGTTTCAGGGAACAGATAACATCATCTAGACCTCTTTCTTTCAAGTAAGGCATAGCGCTATTAGCGGCACCTACACCTGGGAAAATAACTTTGTCGGCCTGCTGTATCTGCGTTACATCATCCGTTACGGTTGCTTGTACGCCTAGCCTTTCCAATGCAAATAATACCGATTGAATATTGCCAGCGTTGTAACGGATGACGACTATATCTTTATTCATTTTTAGCTTTCTACTGTTTGTAGTTGTCATTTTCTTTGTCTTGAAACAAAGAAAGTAACCAAAGAAAATTCAAGAAAAACGCCAATGCCTCCGGCGGCTTTTTCTGGCCTACGCCTCTTCAAAATGTTATAGTGTGAATTATCTTTTTATCATTTATTCCCTGTAGTTCTGCTTTCAAAATCACTCTCCGAGTTACGTTTCTTTTATGCGACGTTCCCAAAATAATTTTGACCTTGAAAACAACGAACTGCAATCTGCTATTGTAAAATCTGAATACCAGTGTAAAAGCGAATTAAATTTCTAAATCAAAGTATCCCCTTCGTACTCGGTAGCTGATTACTGTCCGGATCTCGTTTTACAGCCATTCGGATGCTTTTGGCGAACGCTTTAAAAATGCTTTCGATTTTGTGGTGTTCGTTTTCGCCATTGGCTTGTATATTCAGGTTGCACCGGGCACCGTCGGTAAATGACTTGAAGAAATGATAGAACATCTCCGTGGGCATCTCCCCTATTTTTTCCCTTTTAAAATCAGCTTCCCAAACCAGCCAGGGGCGGCCACCAAAATCGATGGCTACTTGAGCTAAGCAATCATCCATGGGCAGGGTAAAGCCGTAACGATTCATACCTCGTTTATCAGCAAGAGCTTTGGCAAAGGCTTCTCCAAGAGCAATGCCGGTATCTTCTATGGTGTGATGCTCGTCAATATGAAGATCACCTAGCACTTGTATATTTAAATCTATGCTGCCGTGGCGGGCAATTTGCTCCAGCATGTGGTTGAAGAAACCGATGCCCGTTTGAATGTTGGCCTTGCCAGTGCCATCTGCATTTAATTCTATACTGATTTTCGTTTCAGCCGTATTCCGTTTATGCTTCACCTGTCGCAATCCCAGCTTTAAGAACTCGTAAATCTTTTCCCATTCTGTTGTTTCCAATGCTACAGTATGCTGGCGCAAATCAGCTACATCTATTTTAGTATCGCTGGCACCCAGGTTAGCGTCGTTGTTCAGCCAAATGCCTTTGCAGCCCAGGTTTTTTGCCAGTTGTATATCGGTAATGCGGTCGCCAATTACATAGGAATCGGCAATATCGTACTGGGGGTTATTCAGATAGTCTGTGAACATACCAATGCCCGGTTTGCGATTAGGATGGTGTTCGTTTGGCCAGTGCGTATCAATCAACTCTTTGCTGAAATGCACCTCTTCACTTGCAAAACTGGCCATCACCAGCTTATGCGGGCCAATAAAACTTTCGTACGGAAAAGCAGGTGTACCCATTCCATCCTGATTGCTTACCATCACTAATTCATAATCCAACTCCATAGCAATACGACGCATATACTGAAACACATGCGGGTAAAACTCCACCTTTTCGAAGCTATCAATCTGGTAAGTAGGTGGCATTTCTTTTATCAGCGTTCCATCTCTATCTATAAAGAGAATGCGTTTGGCTTGGCTATCTATGTTTTCGTCCATTATTTTTTATTAGTCGTTAGTTGCCAGTTCTTCTGCCAACATGAGGCAGTAATCATCTATTGCATCTACCAGCTTCGTGTTTTCGTCTTCGGTGCCCACCGTTATCCGCAGGCAGTTATCGCATAGTTGCACATTACTTCGGTCTCTTACTACAATTCCTTTTCCTAAAAGATAATTATAAAGCAGTTTAGCATCCAGCACTTTTACCAGTAAAAAATTGGCGTCGCTGGGGTAGATTTTTTCCACTACCGGCAACTGCAGCAGCACTTCAGCCAGAGCATCCCGCATATCGGTAAGCAGGTAAATCATGTCATTCACCTGGTCGTAATTATCCAGTGCTTTCAAGGCCAGTTCCTGTGTATTGGCTCCTATATTATACGGCGGTTTTATCTTGTTCAGAATGCTGATGATTTCTGCCGAAGCAAACAGCATCCCCAGCCGGATGCCTGCTAATCCCCACGCCTTGCTAAGCGTTTGCAAAATCACCACGTTGGGAT
>CAXTDG010000689.1:0-2737 GCA_964242675.1 uncultured Chitinophagaceae bacterium | reverse complement strand
ATGCTCGATCAGATTTTAAATCTTGTAAAAGAACATTTAGGCGGAAACCCACAAATAGCCGCCGCTGTGCCTGCCGATCAGCAGGATGCATTGCACCAGGAAATTGCTAACCATATTTCGCAGGGCGTTGCCAGCCAGGTACCTTCGCAGGGCGGCATTGGCGGTTTGTTATCTAAACTGCAAAGTGGTATGGCATCCGGTAGCCCTATTACCAATGCTATTGAGGGTGGGTTGGTAAGTAGCCTTGCCAGCAAATTTGGGTTGCCACCCAGTGTTACCGGTGCCATATCAGCAGTGCTGCCTGGTATTCTTCAAAAGTTTGCACACAAAGCTGCCGACCCTAACGACTCCAGCATCACTCCCGATAGTATTACCAGTTCAATATCCAATATGGGTAGCGGGGGTGGTTTGGAAAACCTGTTTAAAATGTAAACAAGTAATGTAATTACAGCTACAGCATCTTTTAATTAGTTGCAATAACCTGTTTTTAAAACCGCTATGGGGCTTCTACTATACCAGATACAACTGTATTAGCACTCATATTAATACAACAAAAACTGCCTTATATTATTTATAAGGCAGTTTTTTGTATCCGCATTTTTTCTTTCAGGTTATACCCATAACAAACCAATATTCTGCGCTTTCCCCAAAAAAGCTGCTATTGCCAGGTCACACAAACTATCAATTAAGTATGTTAGCAAACCGATGGATTTGAAAAACTAACCTGTACTTTAAAAACTTCCATCGCTTTCCTCTTTTCTTTGCGTTCTATGAAAGCCATCATGTACCACTATGTAAGACCGTTTGATATTACCCTTCCAAATTTTAATTTTTTACATATTGCTGATTTTAGAAAGCAACTGGATTTGTTCAACTGAGAATATGGCTTTGTTTCCCCCAATGATCTTATAAATTATAAAAGGGATAATCATTTGCCGGAAGGCGTATTGCGTACGTTTGATGATGGCCTTAAAGATCATTATACCTGGGTAATGCCGGAATTAGCAAAGCGGAATATTGCCGGTATTTTTTACATTAATACCGGCGTATATACTACCGGTAAGTTGGCTGATGCCCACCGCATACATCTCTTGTTAGGTGGTTATGGTGGTAAGCTTATTTTTGAAAAAATTACAGGGCTGATACAGCCGCAAATGCTTACCCACAATGGTATTGCTGCGTTTAAAGAAGCTACGTACCAAACACAGCAAAACGACAATTACACCAGTGAAGTAAAGCGGATACTGAATTATTACATGGATGATGCGTACCGCTTGCTGGTATTAGATAAACTGATGCAGGAGTTTTTTCCGGAGGAAAAGGATATGGTTAAATCCTTTTATATCTCAACCATCGAATTGAAAGAAATGCAGCAGCAGGGGATGATTATTGGCAGCCACACCGTAAACCATCCGGTGATGAGCAAACTAAACTACCGGCAGCAGCAACAGGAAATTCAGGAGTCGTTTCAGTTTCTGGAGACCGTTACCGGAAGGCTCCCACTACGCACTTTCTGTTATCCGTACGGTGGATTTCATTCCTTCAATACTGATACGGAAGAAATTTTAGAGAACGAGAAAGTTCATTTTTCTTTTAATGTAGAACCCAGAGATATTACCACAACTGATTTGCTAAACCGGCCCCATGCCTTACCCCGGTACGATTGCAATATGTTCCCACACGGTAAAATTTACCAGCCCGCCAATATATAGTGCGAAAGCTTTTCTTTGCAGTCCATTATACCTATGGCTTTACCAACTACTGCTGCCCAAAAGCATATCCTTGTTATTTCCGGTACCCGTTCGGATGGTTTCAATATAAAATTGCTGATCGAAATTAACCGTACCCATCCGCTGTTTGATGTACGCATTTTTGTAACCGGTATGCACCTGCACAACAAATACGGCTATACCCTTAACGAAATCCGTAATTGCGGCTACGAGCATATCTACTCCTACATCAACTTTACCTCCGAAACCACTATGGACCTTACGCTGGCCAAAACCATTGAGGGGCTGAGTAATTACATCAAGGAGTTTCCGCCGCACATGATGATTGTACATGGCGATAGGGTGGAAGCCCTGTCCGGTGCCATTGTGGGGTCGCTGAATAATATTTTGGTGGCCCATATTGAGGGCGGTGAAGTAAGCGGTACTATTGATCAACTCATCCGCCACAGTGTAAGCAAAATGAGCCATGTGCATTTTGTGAGCAATGATACGGCCCGCCGCCGCCTGCTGCAAATGGGTGAGGATGCCTCTACCGTTTTTGTCATCGGCTCCCCGGATGTGGATATTATGTTCAGCAGCCACCTGCCACCGCTAACCAATGTAAAAACCTACTATGAAATTGACTTTGAAAAATATGGAGTTGTGATGTTTCACCCGGTAACGACAGAGGTAGAAAAAATGGAGGAACATGCAGAAAATATGGTAGATGCGTTGATAGAAAGCGGCCTGAATTACATTGTCATTTATCCCAATAACGACCTGGGCAGCACCAACATACTACGGGCTTACAAACCCTTACAAGAG
Source organism: uncultured Chitinophagaceae bacterium (assembly GCA_964242675.1). GTDB lineage: Bacteria > Bacteroidota > Bacteroidia > Chitinophagales > Chitinophagaceae > JAZKFT01. Next base: position 203 of record CAXTDG010000689.1, on the reverse strand, counting down.
CATCCACAGTTTCGCATTTTTCCATCGCTGCGGTTTGAATATTTTTTAGTGCTGCTAAAAAATGCGCAGCTATTGGTGGGTAATTCCAGTGCCGGCATCCGGGAGGCACCTTATTACAATTTGCCCAGTGTAAATATTGGTACCCGGCAAAATAACCGGGCCATGAATGACGAAATTATTAATTGCGGCTATGCCAAAAGCGA
>CAXTDG010000688.1:0-2737 GCA_964242675.1 uncultured Chitinophagaceae bacterium | reverse complement strand
GGCTAATGTAGTGGTAAGAAAAATACAGCAGGTTCCAGATAGTAAGGATAACAAAAATGGATACACAAGTACGGATAAACAGACTTAGAAAAGGCACATCGGCAATTAGCGGATTTTGTATACCCAGTAGCTGCTCTATGTATAGGTTAGTGGCACTGTAGATTATTGTAAAAATGGCCGTTACTATAAATAGATATAGGGCTTGTATACCGGTGTCTTTTTGTAGTAGTTTGTAGTGACTAATTGTATTTCGCATAAAATGGGTAATAAGCACCCCCATCATGCATTGAATAAAAAGTTCCCGGAAGAAATAAGGATGCTCATCGTAAATGCCGCCGGGGCTGAAGTAAATAATTGTGTACAGTAAAAAGAAGCCGCCCCAGCCAGCCACTTGGCATATCCAGTAAGGTCGTATTTTCCAGTTTTCGCTACCCATGTAAGTTGTTGTTGAGTATAGATATCGTTTTGAGTGGTTAAAGATCAAATTTATTGGCAAAACATATATAAATCAGATGCTAAACTGTATCGGCGGCAATATGCTGGTAGCAAAGGTGGTAATTGTATCATGGTTTGAGATAGGTTAAGCATTAGCTAAGCAGAACGAGAAAATGTGTATAGCTGTTGGGCCTGATTTAGCAGCACAGATTTTGAAAAGCGGTAAGGTAAAGCAGTATCTTCGTTTACTTAAAGTCGCCTCCAAATGATGGAAATAACACCCGGTCCGCTGTTGCAAAACATTAACAACCCCACCGACCTCAAACAACTTAGTCAGGACCAACTGCACCAGGTGTGCAATGAGCTGCGCCAGTATATTATTGATGTGGTAAGCGTTCATGGGGGACATTTTGCTGCTAGCCTGGGCGTGGTGGAACTTTCGGTAGCACTTCACTATGTATACAACACACCGTACGACCAGCTGGTATGGGATGTAGGCCACCAGGCGTATGGACATAAAATTTTAACTGGCCGCCGGGATGTGTTTCCCACCAATCGTAAATATCACGGCATAAGTGGCTTTCCCAAGCGTAGCGAAAGTGAGTACGATACATTTGGCGTAGGGCATTCTTCTACCTCCATTAGTGCAGCACTAGGTATGGCTATTGCTGCCAAACAAAAAGGTGAAACAGATCGCAAATGCGTAGCGGTTATTGGCGATGGCAGCATGACTGCCGGGATGGCTTTTGAAGCCATGAACCACGCTGGGGTTTCGGATACCGATATGCTTATTATTCTGAATGACAACTGCATGAGCATTGATCCCAATGTGGGTGCTTTAAAGGAATATTTAACTGATATTACGTTGTCGCCCACCTACAACAAATTTAAGGGTGACGTATGGAATGCATTGGGCAAACTGCCGGTAGGTAAAAACTTCACCCGCAAAATGGCCCACAAACTTACCGAAGGAGTAAAGGGAGCTTTGAGCAAACAAAGCAACCTGTTTGAAGCCTTGAAGCTGCGTTACTTTGGGCCAATTGATGGTCATAACATCAGCAAGCTGGTAGAAACACTGCAAGACCTGCGGAATATTCCCGGCCCTAAAATTCTGCATATCGTTACTGTAAAAGGTAAGGGCTATGCCCTTGCCGAAGCCGACCAGACCAAGTGGCATGCACCTGGCTTATTTGATAAAGTAACTGGCGAAATTTTTAAGAAAGCGTACCAGATACCGCAGCCACCTAAGTACCAGGATGTATTTGGCCATACGATGGTAGAACTGGCCGAGCAAAACCCGAAGATCATGGGTATTACGCCAGCTATGCCTAGTGGTTCGTCGCTTAAGTTTATGATGGACAAAATGCCGCACCGGGCTATTGATGTAGGTATTTGTGAGCAACACGCCGTTACGCTAAGTACTGGTATGGCTACGCAAGGCATGCGGGTGTTTTGCAATATTTACTCCTCCTTTATGCAGCGGGCCTACGACCAGGTGGTGCATGATGCAGCTATACAAAAGCTACCTGTCGTTTTTTGCTTGGATAGAGCAGGCTTGGTAGGTGAAGATGGACCTACACACCACGGTGCTTACGATATTCCGTTCATGCGATGCATACCCAACATGATTGTAAGTGCACCGATGAACGAAAGCGAACTTCGCAACCTGATGTACACCGCTCAACTGGAAAGCACCAAATACCCGTTTGTTATTCGCTACCCCCGTGGCGAAGGTGTAATGCCGGAGTGGCGTACGCCTTTCCAGGAAGTGAAAATTGGTACTGGCCGTAAGCTGCGGGATGGTAAAGACATTGCTATCTTGACCATTGGCCATCCCGGCAATTTTGCAACAAAAGCTATCCAGGAATTGAGGCAATATGGATTACAGCCAGCTCACTACGATATGCGGTTTGTAAAACCTATTGATGAAGCTATGCTACATGAAGTATTTAGCAATTACCACAAAATAATAACCGTGGAAGACGGAACAATAGTAGGCGGGTTTGGTAGTGCAGTACTGGAATTTATGGCTATAAATGGCTACAGCGCCCAGGTAAAAATGCTGGGTATCCCTGATAGAATTGTAGAACACGGTACGCTGAAAGAATTACATGCCGAATGTGGCTACGATGCTGCTTCTATTGCAGCCGCTGTGCAGGATATGATGGGAGAGAAGGTGAAAGTGAAGATTACTGAAACTGTATAATTGTAAAAATGATTAAACAAGAATGCCGAAGTAAGAGCTTCGGCATTTTTGTTTTATTATAAGTAACATCAAAACAACTTCAACACCTTTTCCATC
>CAXTDG010000687.1:0-2737 GCA_964242675.1 uncultured Chitinophagaceae bacterium | reverse complement strand
CTGCAGGTATTGATCAAACAGATGGATTACCTTATCAGGAATCCATTGAACATCTGGCGAAATGTCATTTTCCAAATGTCCATCTCTCTCCGCTTGTAATAGATCCCAAAAAATACTTTGCTACCTGGATCAACGAAAAAAAAGAAGCCATTCTTATTTGTGGTGCTTTTGGCAGATCAGCTATTTCTAAAACATTCAGAAAAAGCTTTGTTTCCGAGGTTATCAAGGATCATACAGTTCCTGTATTTATAGCACATAAATGAATTGGAAGAAACAGTTGTGTACAGCAAAGCAATGTTTTAAAAACGGTTTTCAATTACAAGATCATGAACAAGATTATTGCAGCTATTGATGGACTCAGATATTCTGAAAGTACAACTAAGTATGCTGTTGCGCTTTCAAAGCAAAACGATGCACATTTAATAGGGGTTTTGCTAGATGATTTTACCTACCACAGTTATGCACTTGCTGATGCAATTGAAGACCATGCGTTTTCAAGTAGGAAAATAAACTATTTAGATAACCAGGATAGGGAAACCCGAAACGATGCGGCAAAACATTTTGCACAGGCCTGCGTAAACGCCAAACTTAGCTGCTGTGTACACCACGATAGGAAAATTGCTTTGCAGGAACTAATAAGGGAAAGCATTTATGCAGATGTACTGGTGATTAGCAAAAGGGAATGCGTAGCTCGTAGGCAAGATGAGATTCCAACACATTTTATGAAGGACTTATTAAGCGAAGTGCAATGCTCTGTGTTAGCTGTACCTACTGATTATAAACCCATTAATAAACTTACGCTTTTGTATGACGGTACACCAGCTTCTGTCTATGCTATAAGAATGATTAGTTTACTCTTTCCATCTTTCAAGCGGATCGAAACAGAAGTAGTAACTGTATTGGATGTAAAAGACAGTGCGGCAGTTGCAGATAAACAGTTAATGAAAGAATTTATGCTGCAACATTTTCCAGATGCTCGCTACAAAGTATTAAAAGGTAATCCGGAAAAGTGCATTGTAGAATACTTACAAAAAGAACAAGCCAATACCCTAGTTGTGCTAGGTGCTTACCGTCGGGGTATGGTAAGCCGTTGGTTTAAACCTAGTATGGCAGATACACTAATGAAAGAATTAGATGTACCGCTTTTTATTGCACATAACTAAATCATACCCACCATTATGGTTTACGCTACTGCCAACCAACAACATACCGGTGAAATGTTTTCAGAACAATACACGATAGAAAACCCATGGGCAAGCAGTGTAGAGGCCATATTGAGGCAGCTACACACTTGTGAGCAGCAAGGCCTTAGCAATGAAGAAGCAGAACGACGATTAATTTTACTAGGTCCAAACAAGATTGACACTGAAGTAAAGAGAAGCCCTATTAAGGTTCTTCTCAGGCAGTTTCTAAGCCCTTTTGTGGTATTACTAGCAATTGCTGTGGGTGTATCATTTTATTTTAGTGAATGGTTAGATGCCGTAGCTATTTTGGTGGTAATTATACTCAATGCACTTATTGGTTTTATACTGGAGTATAAGGCACAGCTATCTATGGATGCCTTGAAAAAACTAACCATTGTGCCTGCAAAAGTGCTACGTGATGGAGTAGTGCAAGAGATTGCATCCGAAAAAGTTGTTCCAGGTGATATTTTGTTCGTTGAAGCAGGTGATATTATAACGGCTGATTCACGTTTACTTCACAATCATCACCTCGAAACAGATGAGTCAGCACTCACCGGAGAATCATTGCCGGTTCATAAGCAAAACGTTATTCTTTCGGCTTCAAAAATTAATCCTGCCGATAGATTAAACATGCTGTATAAAGGCTCTTTTGCCACTAAAGGAAATGCATATGCGATTGTGATAAGTACAGGTGCATACACGCAACTGGGTACCATAGCTAAAATGGTAAAAGAAGCTCGGCCAACGACCACCCCACTGAATAAAAAGATCAATGCTTTCAGTAAAAGGTTTATAGGACTAACCCTTGTAATTGTTGCAATTATTTTTATAGCAGGACTTATTAATCACCAGGATGCTGTAGATATGCTGGAAACAAGCATTGCCCTGGCTGTTGCTGCTATTCCCGAAGGGCTTCCTATTGTGGCTACCCTGGCACTAGCTTTTGGCATGCTACGGCTTGCTAAAAGCAATGTAATTATCAAAAATCTTTCTTCTGTTGAAACACTGGGAGAAGTAAATATTATCTGTACAGATAAAACGGGTACACTTACGCAAAATAAGATAGAAGTTGCCTTTGTGCAACTGGCAGACCAACACAGTTGTATCGAAGTAAGTAATAACTACAATAACTTAGAGTGGAAAGATGATGAGGCAATAGCAAGTTCCAGTGCATGGAAGCATCTACAGCAAATTGCAGTACTTTGTAATACCTCCAGCTGGCAAATGGACAGTGCCATAAAAGCTGCTACCGGAGACCCACTAGAGATTGCTTTGTTGCAAATGGTGTACGCATCTAATAGCCATTTACTTAAAGGCATAGTAGATAGTTTTCCCAAGATCGAAGAAATTCCTTTTACATCAGAAAGTAAGCTGATGTGTACTGTGCATCAGAATGGGAAAGACCTTTACTATGTCGCCGCAAAAGGGGCACCAGAAGAAGTGCTAAAACTTTGTACACAGATACATACAATGAAAGGTGTATCCGATCTAAGCCAAGACGGCTTAAAGCAGTTACATAACAGAGTTGAGACAGTTTCTGCTTCGGGACTAAG
>CAXTDG010000686.1:0-2738 GCA_964242675.1 uncultured Chitinophagaceae bacterium | reverse complement strand
AACGTAGGCAAAGAAGTGTTGCAAATTGTTTGCGGAGCTCCCAACGTGGCGGCAGGCCAAAAAGTAGTGGTGGCAGTTCCCGGCACCACTATTCATCCCACCAAAGGCGAACCGTTTACCATAAAAGATGCGAAAATAAGGGGCCAGCAAAGCCGGGGGATGATTTGCGCCGAGGACGAAGTGGGCCTGGGTGAAAGCCATGCTGGCATTATGATTTTACCAAACGATACACCAGTTGGATTGCCTGCCATTGAGTATTTTAAACCCTACACCGATTGGATTTACGAAATTGGCCTTACGCCCAACCGATCTGATGCCATGAGCCATATTGGTACGGCAAGAGATGTGTGTGCCTGGCTAACGATGCACAACGGAAAAAGGGCTGCCGTGAAGTCACCCTACCCCAATCAGCTAAAAGCAGACAAACCGGCTGATGCCGATAAAATAGAAGTAGTAATTGAGAACGCAGATGCCTGCAAGCGCTATGCTGGTATCACTATTCGGGGTGTAGAAGTGAAGCCCAGTCCTAAATGGCTACAGGATAAACTGAAAGCCATTGGCCAACGTACCATCAACAATATTGTAGACGTTACCAACTTCATTTTGCACGAAACCGGCCAGCCGCTACATGCTTTTGATGCAACTAAAATATGGGGACATAAAGTAATTGTGAAATGCGTGGAAGAAGGAACGCCCTTCACTACGCTGGATGATAAGGAACGCAAACTGAGCAGTGAAGATTTGATGATTTGCAATGCAGATACACCCATGTGTATTGCTGGCGTATTTGGCGGGGCAGATAGTGGCGTAAAAGATGAAACCACTGCCATCTTTTTAGAAAGTGCCTGGTTCAACCCGGTGAGCATTCGCCGCACCAGCCTGCGCCACGGCCTGCGTACGGATGCTGCTACCCGTTTTGAAAAAGGCGTGGATATTGGCAATACCGTAAATGTATTGAAACGAGCTGCTGTATTAATTAAAGAAGTAGCCGGTGGCGAAATTATAGGTGACATTATTGATGTGTACCCGAAAAAGGCGGAGAAAAAAGAACTGCCGCTGAAATATCAGTACCTGAAACGACTGAGCGGAAAAAACTATCACCCCGATACGGTAAAGAAAATTCTGGAAAGCCTGGGTTTTGAAATGATAAAGGATAGCATGGATGAACTATGGGTAGCCGTGCCGTTTAGCAAAACAGACATTGCTCATGGCGCTGACATAGTAGAAGAAATAATGCGGGTAGATGGGTATGACAATGTGGAAATTCCACAGATGACTACCATTGCGCCGTCTATTGATCCGCTGGCACCTGCCGAGGCCTGGAAGGAAAAGGTTGCGGGCTATTTAGTGGGCCAGGGTTTTCATGAAATTTTTACCAACTCTATTACCAACAGTGCGTACTACAGCGAAGAAACGATACAGCAATCAGTAAAGATGTTGAACAGCCTGAGTAGTGAACTAGATGTGCTGCGGCCTTCCATGTTGGAAACCGGGCTGGAATCAGTGGCTCACAATCTTAATCGCAAAAACAGTAATCTCCTGTTCTTCGAGTTTGGCAAAACCTACCATTCAAAAGCGGTGGGCCAGTACAATGAGCAGCAGCATTTGTGCCTGTATGCTACCGGCCAGTTTCAAAACGGTGCCTGGAATATAAAAGCTACTCCAGCTGACTTTTATTACCTAAAAGGCGTGGTGCAGCAACTGGCAACGCTTTGCCATGTGCCCCTGCAAGTAGAAGAAGCAGAGGGTGGTCTTTTTAATATTGTCCTGAATAAAAATGTAGTTGGTCAGGCAGGTAGCATTGGCCGCAGTCGCCTGGAAACGTTTGGTATAAAGCAACCGGTTTTTTATGCTGATCTGAATTGGGACAGTTTGTTAAAAGGTGCACTGGCTCACAAAATTGTATACCACGAAATTTCTAAGTTCCCGCCAGTAGAAAGAGATCTGGCTTTTGTGGTGGCTAAAAATATAACCTGGGGCAAAATTGAAAATACTATTTACAGTGCTAACGTAGGCAAGCTTACAGCAGTAAAACTTTTCGACGTATTTGAAAGCGAAAAAATTGGTGCCGGTAAAAAATCGGTCGCTGTTAATTTCACTTTTTCTGATGAAGAAAAAACACTGACGGACAAAGAAGTGGAGCGGTTTATGCGATTAATAGCGACTTCGCTGGAAAAAGAAGCCGGAGCGGAAGTGAGAAGTTAAACCACACCTAATTAATTTACCCTGAAAGGGACTGATACAAACCTGATAAGTGTGGGTCAGATGCTTTCAGCATAAAATTAGGGGTGTGCAAGCCCATTAAACTATGCAACAAGAACTATCACATACAGTATATCAAAAGCTGCAAAAGCTGGTAAAAGAGCATGAGCAGTTGAAGAAGGAAAATCAGCGGTTATTGCAACAGCTTGATGAACAACAAGCCGCTGCTGGTCAAAATAGCCAACGGGTAAAAGAACTGGAGGCGCAAGTGGCTATTTTGAAAAATAGTGCTGGCCAAATGGATGCGGTGGATAAAAAAGAAATGGAACGCCGCATCAATCATTACATAAAAGATATTGATAACGCTATAATGCTGTTGAATGAATAAAGAAACGGACATAAAAATGATACCGGTAAGTGTGCTGCTAAGTGGCCGTACTTATCGCATACGGATAGAGCCACACCTGGAAGAGCAACTACGTAAAACAGCAAAGCTGATAAATGATAAAGTAGTAGAATTCAAGACAGCTTTTCCG
>CAXTDG010000685.1:0-2739 GCA_964242675.1 uncultured Chitinophagaceae bacterium | reverse complement strand
GTGCCGCACCGGGCTAATGGTAAAGAGGATTTTCAGTTTGGGATTGAAGTGAGATAACTTTTGAATAACATCTTGTAACACCGTTATCGTTTGGTTAGGCGTTAGCAACATTCGCTGAAACCAGCCAGAAGGTGCTTTGTGGTTATTAGCCGCTACATTTCCTGCAGCGGCATTTTCTGCTGCTTGCGTCAATTGGTAAGTCCAGGCAGATCCAAGAGTGATAAACAAATAATCAGCTTGCTGTAAATGCAGGTGGGCATTGCTGATAGAGGTATTTATTTTATTAATCGCTTCTGTTGGGGTAAGCCCCGAAAAGCGGCTATGATGTTTCCAGCTATGCCAGGCTTCGTTGTAATGGAATAAATCTTCAACGCCATACACCTTATTATTCATGTAATCAGTTAGGGCTTCGGCCACGCTTATCGGGTTAAAAAGGATACCATGCGGATTTTCCAGCACCTGAAACTTTAGGTTGCGTAGCTTCTCACCTATATTTTCTGTAAAGCAGGAACCCATCAACAATAGACGATGCTGATGTTGTAAAGGCCAGGCAATTCTCTTTACACTTAACTCGAACCTAAATTTCATTTGTTATGATTTTGTAAAACCCCTATTTTGGCAGATGGTAAATTCTGGCAAACCTAGCCGGGTTTACTATTCTAAACTGCTTGCTATTGAATCAGCGTTACTTTTCTCTGGATGTTTTTCGGGGTGCTACTGTGGCGCTGATGATATTGGTAAATAATCCCGGAAGCTGGTCGCACATCTTTACCCCGCTTGAACATGCTGAATGGCATGGCTGTACACCAACTGACCTGGTTTTCCCCTTCTTTTTATTTGCCGTAGGCAATGCCATGGCTTTTGTAATGCCCCGCCTAAAGCAGGCCGGTGGTACTATTTTTTGGAGAAAAATCCTTAAACGGTTTGCTATCATTTTCATGATAGGCATCTTTCTTAGCTGGAGTCCATTTATAATGTGGCAAAATAATCACCTCGTACTGAAGGGCTGGACCTGGATGGGCGACGATGGAAAGCTGCATGGGGTACGGATAATGGGGGTATTGCAACGCATTGCGTTGTGCTACCTGCTGGCCTCTATTATTCTCTTCTATTTCAAACTTCGAACAGCACTTATTATTAGCATTTTGCTGCTGCTGCTTTATTGGGGCGCCTGTTTGTTACTTGGCCATACACCCGACCCACTTAGTTTAAAAGGATATTTTGGTACGCAGTGGGATATCAGGCTTTTTGGCGAATCGCATGTGTACCATGGCGAAGGCGTTGCTTTCGACCCGGAAGGGCTGGCCAGTACATTGCCAGCGGTGGTGCAGGTGGTTTTAGGCTATGCCGCAGGTGCTTACATTCGGCGTAAGCCTAAGATGTACAATATGCTTACGCACCTGTTTGTAACTGCTGCATTGCTCATCTTTGCCGGATTTGCCTGGGATTTAATTTTCCCTATCAACAAAAAAATCTGGACAAGTAGCTATGTGCTATATACTTCCGGGCTGGCTATTATGGTTTTGGCTGTCGTTATTTATTCACTGGAGTTTAGAAACTTGCACACCCGGAAACTGGAGGAAAATGTATTTAGCCTGGTGAAATGGTTCCTGGTGGTATGGTCTATTTTGCTGGCCAGCGTGTACATCATTATTCATTTTCGATACTACGAACTGGCTACGCCAGTCAGGCTTGTGCAATGGGCATTGCTAGGCATCATTTGCTATTTTTTCTTTTCCATCTTATCACTGAACCGTTGGAGCAATTTTTTCAATGTTTTTGGAAAAAATCCGCTTTTTATTTTTGTGCTAAGTGGTTTTTTGCCCCGGTTACTAGGCCTTATCAGGATACCCGGAAAAGTAGATGCTAGCGGGGAGATTCACTACTTATCTCCTTTTGGCTGGTGGTACGAGTATGTTTGCAAGCCCTTTAATGCAGATCAAAAATTCGGTTCGTTTATCTATGCTATTAGCATTGTACTACTTTTCTGGGGCATAGCCTGGATAATGGATAAGAAGAAGATTTACGTGAAAGTGTAAAGGGCAAGGCTAAGGATCCAGATAAAAAAAATTCAAGGATCAAGAATTCATTTTTCATAGCGAGCTTATCGCTACATATTTCCCCCTCTATTGATGTTTCGAATCAATATTAAATACTGTTGACAGATGAACAGGGAAAAGAAATTGCTTGTTGCCTGATTCCTGAACCTTACTTAGTAAGCATTCTTTGCTCCCTTAATAGAGTTGAAGGCGGTCATAAACATGATCTTAACGTCTACCAGCAGGTTCCAGTTTTCCAGATACCAAAGGTCATATTCAACCCGTTTTTCCATCTGCACCAAGTTGTATGTTTCGCCCCGGTAGCCATTTACCTGTGCCCAACCGGTAATGCCGGGCTTCATAAAATGGCGAATCATAAACTGATCAATCTGCTGAGAGTATTCGTCGGTATGCTTTAGCATATGTGGCCGGGGGCCAACAATGCTCATTTGCCCTTTCAGTACATTTATAAACTGAGGGAACTCATCAAGGCTGGTTTTACGCAGGAAGCGACCTACCTTGGTTATCCGGGAATCGTTCTTGGTGGCCTGCTGTGTATTTGCATTATCATTCACCTTCATACTCCTAAACTTGAGGCAGTAAAAAGGCTTATTGTCTTTTCCGGAGCGACGTTGAGCAAAAAAAATAGGGCCCCGGGACTCCAGCTTAATTAACAACCCGATAAGTGGTACCAGCCACG
>CAXTDG010000684.1:0-2742 GCA_964242675.1 uncultured Chitinophagaceae bacterium | reverse complement strand
CGGGGTAACACATGAAACAGGTAATTATTGAATTCAATAACGGGTCGGGTACTGCGGTGGTTATCCTGCAAAGTGCCGGTTTGAATAGGTTGATGACCCAGTTCTTTTTTTACGCCGGTATGCAGCAGCCGCCAATCGCCACTTCGCCAGCGATAGATAGATTGTTTTACATCGCCCACCAGCAAATTGTATTTGCCATCGCCCAAGGAATTTTCCAGTAGCGGCCGAAAATTATCCCACTGAAAAACGGAGGTGTCCTGAAACTCATCAATCAAAAAATGACGGTAACGGCTGCCCATTTTTTCAAAGATGAACGACGCATCATTTTCTGCTGATAACTTGCGGAGCAGCACGTTAGCATCTGAAATGAGCAGCATATTGTTTTCGCTGCGATAGTTGCTTAGTTCCTGCACAAATACCTGCATTAGTTGCAGCGTGTACAGGTTAGCCGCAATGGCTTTTGCTGTAGTGTATTTTTCGAAGTGGTCGGTATAGTGATTGACCAGCGCCGTAAGCAGTTGATGTAGTCTTTCGCAAACGCTTACAACTGTTTCCTTTTTAGCAGTCGGCAATTTACCCGCAGGCATCTTTTCAGGATTGTCTAATATGGCCAATACCCGGCTGCCCGGAGCACAAAAATCTCTTTTAGATGCTTTGAAAAAATGGTTGATGAACCCTGCTTTCCCGTAATTAAAATCTGCCGGATCGAGGTCATGAATGTCAAGTAAATCCAGTGCTTCTTTAGCTAACGCTTCCTGTCGTTTTTCGAAAGCCCCCATGTTTGTATATACACTGGTGCGAAGTTGTTTGAAGGCGGAGGCTTTATCTTCTTCACTTAGTGGTTTCATGGCTTCATCAAACCCATTGAACCGCTCCTTAAAAAGTTCTCCAGCCAGTTCAAGCATGTCGGCCTTGAAGTCCCAGTTTTTGCCACTGCTTAGGCGCTCAATTGCCAGTTCCGTAACCCATTGGCGGAGTGGTTTATTATTGTCCAGCAGGTTATATAGTCGCTCAGCTAAATCTTCTTTCACCACGTCTTCATTCATCTGCAACCTGAAGCCATCGTCCAGCCCAATTTCGTAAGCAAAAGAGCGAATGATTTTTTGTACAAAACTGTCGATGGTGGTAACGGTGAAGCGGCTGTAATCGTGTAGAATGTTGGAATACACCGTAGCCGCATGGCGACGTAAAGCATCTTCCGTCAGGCCCTCAGCTTCTTTTATTAAAATGGCTATGTGCTTGGATTGGCCACCCGTAGCCAAACATTTTAGTTCGCTTAAAATGCGGTGCCGCATTTCGGCAGTGGCCCGGTTGGTAAATGTGACGGCCAGAATTTCCCGGTAACTGGTTTCACTTTGCAACAGCAATCGCAGGTATTGATTTACCAACAGGAAGGTTTTTCCACTACCGGCGGAGGCCCGGTAAATGTCGAGTTGTGAAGGTGGTGCCTGAACGGATTGCATAGGGTAAATGTACCATTTCCGTCAGTCATTTTGTAGGGGTGAACCTATGTGTTCGCCCCGTTTGTGTGAAGGAAAGGTTGTTGATTATTTGGATAGGCAAGGAGAGTGGGTTGGGTATTTTGGGAGGTGAGTATGGTTTAGGTATTAGATTTTGGGTTTGAGGCAGACCCATGTGTCTGCCCTTACGATTGGGGGGTTGTAAAGAGAAATATGGTACCCTTGCATTTAAAATATGCCTCATAAAACTTACCTCAACTGGAGCAGCGGAAAAGATGCTGCACTGGCATTACACTATTTACAGCAGGATAAAAATGTAGAAGTAACTCACTTACTTACGGCGGTAAATGCATACCACAACCGGGTAAGTATGCATGGGGTAAGGAGAGAATTAATGCAACAGCAGATAGCCGCAATCGGCTTATCGTTCAGTACTATCGAACTGTCAGAGCAACCAAGCATGCAGGAATATGAAGCAGCAATGGAAAACAGCATTTTGCAATTACAAGTAAAAGGCTTTACCCATGCTGCCTTCGGCGATATTTTTCTAGAAGACTTACGACAATACCGGGAGCAACAATTAAGTAAATTAGATATGAAAACTACTTTTCCGCTTTGGAAAAAAGACACCCGGCAACTACTGGAAGAGATGATTGACCTCGACTTCAAAGCCACTATCGTTTGCATCAATGCCCAGCTATTGCCACCCGAATTTTGCGGCCGCATCATCGACAAAACCTTTCTGAAAGACTTATCCCCCAGCATCGACCCCTGTGGCGAAAACGGTGAGTTTCATACCTTTTGTTTTGATGGGCCGGTTTTCAAAAAGCCGGTTCCATTTACGATAGGAGAGAAGGTGTACCGGGAATACAAATCGCCTGTTGCTACAGCAACAGGCGATGAATGTTTTACTACACCACAGCCAAATCAAATGGGTTTTTGGTTTTGTGATTTACTACCGGTAGAAAATGAAAAAGCAGCACAACCGAATTCGATTATCACTGCTTTTCAATAATCATTTTACTTGTCTCATTAGCTCATCTCCGCAAAATACTCATGGAAGTAAGGTATCGTTTCGATGCCTTTGTAAAAGTTAGCGATGTCGTATTTCTCATTCGGGCTGTGCAGGTTATCGCTGTCCAGTCCAAAACCAAGAAACACCACTTTTACCCCTAATGCCTTTTCAAATAAAGAAGTACTAGGAATTGAGCCGCCACCCCGAACCGGAATGGGTGTTTTACCCAAAGTGGCTTCAATAGCTTTTCCTGCCGCTCTGTAAGGG
>CAXTDG010000683.1:0-2743 GCA_964242675.1 uncultured Chitinophagaceae bacterium | reverse complement strand
GTTTTAATACCGCCAGGATGCACACAGGTAGTATGAATGTTAGTACCCAGCAGTTCCATACGTAGTGCTTCTGTAAAACCCCGTACGCCAAACTTGGCAGTACAGTAAGCAGTTTGGTTAGCAAAGCCGCCCAGGCCAAATACGCTGGAAAGATTTACAATGTGTCCTTCGTTTTGCTGGATGAAATAGGAGTAAAAAGCTTTAGTCATCCGTATTACGCCCCACAAATTAATATTGATCAGCCACTCAAAATCTTCAGAAGCGGTATGAAAAAAATCTCCGCTAAACAGGCCTACACCGGCGTTATTGATTAATATCAATTTTCGGCCATCTAGTTGTGGAATTATACTATTTGAAAAGTCGTAAATCGCCTCTTTATCGCCTACGTCCAGGGTGTAAATTTGTAATGCTGTGCCTTGTTTGGTACATAGTTGTTTAGTTTCTGCAAGCGCTACACTATTTATGTCCGTAGCAAACACTGTTGCTCCTTGCGCTGCTGCCTGCAATGCTATCTGCCGGCCAATACCAGATGCTGCTCCTGTAACAATAAAAACGGTGCTATTAAAATCAGTTGATGACATACGGGAAAGCTTAGTACTGGTAAAATAGGATATCTAAAACAAACAGAAACTATCAGGTGCTACCTTTTACTAAAAACAATATTGAACAGATTATGCCCGATAAGATATTCAGCAATAAAAACGTAACCCGATAGTTTTGCCGGTAAGGGTTATAGACTATATACTTACTACTAAATGACATCCACTTCTTCCAATTCCAATCTTCGTTTCATTATAGCTGGTATTTTGTTCGCTATGCTATGGTCTTCGGCGGCCGTAGCAGGCAAGTTTGGCATTCAGTCGGTAGAGCCGTTGCTGCTGTTCAACATTCGCTTTTTAGTGGCTGGTGCTATTATGCTGCTGTATGCTCATGCCGTTCTTAAAAAGCCTTTTCCACAAGGCAGTACCTGGCAGTCGCTCTTCATTTTTGGATTGCTCAACACAACCCTGGCGCTGGGCTTTTACATACTGGCACTCCGTGGTGTATCAGCTGGTATTGGTAGCCTCATGCCCGCTATCAATCCATTAATCATTACCGTCTTGTCCGGCATTTGGATGAATACAAAAGTAAAAGCAGTGCAGTGGCTTAGCATGGCGCTGGGGCTTGCCGGTATTTTACTGGCCTCCTACCCGCTGCTGCAAAATAGTACTGCTACATTTTGGGGCCTTGCACTAATGGGGCTTAGCATGGTGGCTTACTCTGTAGGCGTCATTTATTATGCCCGCAGAACCTGGACGGTTCCATCAATCGTTATCAATGGCTGGCAGGTGTTTTTAGGAGGGCTAATGGTATTGCCGTTCACCTTTTTACTGCACCACAAAAGAGCAGTCAGCCATTTCGATCTTCGGTTTTTAGGGGCAGAATTGTGGCTCATTATTCCGGTGTCGGTTATATCGGTTCAGCTATGGCTTTACCTGCTGAAAGTAAATACCGTAAAAGCTTCTATGTGGTTATTTCTATGCCCGGTATTTGGTTTTGTGTATGCCGCCATTTTGGTAAAAGAACCTATTACGTTGTTCACCATCGTTGGTACACTGCTGGTAATCGCCGGGCTTTATTTGGGACAGCGGGCCAGGCAATAGTTTACAGGGTTGGCAACACTGCCTCTGGCAACAAAAAAACTGTTGCCAACTTACTGTTGCCATAGTTGGCAACAGTAATGGAAAAAAAACGAAAGTTGTTGCCACCCTGACTATAGATGGGCAAATAAAAATGCCGGTGCATACACACCGGCATTTTCATTTATAAAAATTTGAAAGCTTAGCCTTTTGCTTCGTTGGCTGCTTCTTTTTTCATTTGCTCGTTAGCCGTTATCTGAAACTCTACCCGGCGATTACCTGACCGACCTGTTTCGGTAGTGTTATCATATTTAGGGTACGCTTCACCTTTACCAACAGTAGTAAGGCGGCTACCACTTATTCCTTTTCCTTTTAAATAACTGGCTACTGCATCAGCCCGCTGGCCCGATAATTTTTGGTTGTAAGCATCGGTTCCGGTATTGTCTGTATGGCCATCTACTTCCAGGTTAGTGTCGGGGTACGTATTCAAAACAGTTGTTAGTTTATCTAAAGAAGACGTAGCAGATGAGTTTAGAGAGGATTGGTCGGTGCCAAACAAAACGGCACTATTAAATTCTACCACAATGCCTTCGCCCACCCGTTCTACCTTGGCATCCGGCACTTGTTTTTTTATTTCTTCAGCTTGTTTATCCATTTTGTGACCAATAACGCCACCAGCTACACCGCCTACACCAGCGCCAATTATGGCACCAAGACCAGTGTTGCCTGCAATTTTACCGATAACGCCACCTATTACAGCGCCGCCACCAGCACCAATTACTACACCTTTGTCTTGCTTACTCGATTTTTTCCAGGCAGAGCAACTTTGGCCCATGATGCCAGCAACTAGTAGTAAACCGAATACGATTTTTTTGTTTCTCATTTTCATTGTATTTGATGGCACATTACAAAATTTCGTACCAATCTTCAATTATCATCTGCCAAAGCCATTTATCTAGCGTTCGAATGCTATCAATTGAAAGCGAAAATCGATTGATAAATTTTAAAACTAAAGGTGAAATAAGGACAAATGTTAAAAAATATCTGCTGCTCAGGTTCTATTGCTTAGCAACATAAGTTGTAAAAGCAGGGAAAGGCCCCAGCATTATTTTGAACAAGATTGC
>CAXTDG010000682.1:0-2749 GCA_964242675.1 uncultured Chitinophagaceae bacterium | reverse complement strand
GGTGAACGACTTGGTAGGCCGCCTGACACTGGAAGAAAAAGTAGCGCAAATGCTGGATGCTACACCAGCTATCGAACGCCTCGGCATTCCGAAATATGACTGGTGGAATGAGGTACTACACGGCGTGGCCCGTACAGCCTATAGGGTTACCGTTTACCCACAAGCTATTGGTATGGCCGCCACCTGGGACAGCAATTCAATCAAGCAAATGGGTGACTACTCTGCTATGGAAGGCCGGGCCATTTACAATAAAACACTGACGGATGGCAACCAGGGCCAGCGCTATCCAGGTCCCCCCTACTGGACACCTAACATTAATATTTTCCGGGATCCCCGCTGGGGCCGGGGGCAGGAAACGTATGGTGAAGACCCATTTTTAACCGCAATGATGGGAAAAGCTTTTGTGCATGGACTACAGGGCGATGATCCAAAATATCTAAAAGCTGCCGCTTGTGCCAAGCATTTCGCTGTACATAGCGGCCCCGAACCTAGCCGCCATGCTTTTGATGTATCGCCTACTAAATACGATTTATGGAACACCTATTTACCTGCTTTTAAAGAACTCATTACCAAATCTGATGTGGCTGGGGTAATGTGTGCTTATAACGCTATGTATGGCCAGCCCTGCTGCGGCAACGATCTGCTGATGACCGATATTCTCCGCAACCAGTGGCATTTTACAGGTTACGTAACCTCCGACTGCGGCGCTATCGACGACTTTTTCAATTTTCATAAAACGCACCCTAATGCTGAAGCGGCAGCGGCAGATGCTTTGCTGCACGGCACCGATGTAGACTGTGGTAACGTAGCCTATAAAAAACTGGTAGATGCGGTAAAAGATGGAAAGCTTACAGAACAGCAGATCGACGTTTCCTTGAAGCGATTATTTATGATCCGCTTTCGGCTGGGTTATTTCGATCCGGCTTCGATGGTAAAGTGGGCACAGCCTCCGGCCAATACACTGGAAAGCCCGGAGCACAAAGCTTTATCACTTAAAATGGCACAGCAAAGTATTGTGCTGCTAAAGAATAGTGGCAACATTTTACCACTGAAAAAAACGCTTAAAAAAATTGTAGTGATTGGGCCCAATGCCGATAATAAAATAGCTGTGCTAGGCAATTACAACGGAACTCCTTCAAAAATAGTAACGGCTCTACAGGGTATAAAAGACAAATTGGGCAGCAATACCGAAGTAGTGTACGAACGGGCCATCAATTTTACTAATGATACGTTGCTGGCTGATTTGCCTATGCAGAGTCAGTACAGTTTTGAAGGCAAACCCGGTTGGCAAGCCCAATATTTTGACAGCACAAAGCTGGCAGGCAATCCCATCCTTACCCAGATGGAGCCAGAACTAGCCCACGTATGGAATGAACGGGAAGTAATTGCTGGCAGCAAGCGGGCTCAATTTTTCTCTGCTCGTTTTACAACCAACTTTACTGCCACCACTACTGGCAACCTACTGTTTGAACTGGAAGGCGATGACGGCTATCGGTTTTTTGTAAATGGCAAGCAGGTGGTAGATGCCTGGAACCGCAACCGCTGGGGCGCTAAAACGTATAAACTGAATACAGAATCTGGCAAAAGCTATGAACTGAAAGTAGAATATTACCAAAACGACTGGGATGCTAGTATCAAACTGCGAGCTGGCAATTTTGCCAAAACCGATTTTACCGCTTTGGCGGCCCGGGTGAAAGATGCAGATGCTATTGTATATGTAGGCGGTATTTCCCCACAACTGGAAGGGGAAGAAATGCCGGTAAATTATACGGGCTTCAATGGTGGCGACCGTACTTCAATCCTTTTACCAGCCGTGCAAACTGAACTGATGAAAGCGTTGCAAACCACGGGCAAACCAGTTGTATTTGTAATGATGACGGGCAGTGCCCTTGCGGTTCCGTACGAGGCTGAACATATTCCTGCAATCGTAAATGCCTGGTATGGCGGACAGAGTGCCGGTACTGCCCTTGCCGATGTACTTTTTGGCGACTACAACCCCGCAGGCCGCCTGCCCGTTACGTTTTATAAAAGTGATGCCGACCTGCCGGACTTCAACGATTACAGCATGACCAACCGTACCTATCGTTATTTCAAAGGGCAACCGCAGTGGGGTTTTGGTTATGGGCTTAGTTACACCAGTTTTCAATATGGCAATTTGGTTTTACCAAAAACAGCTGCTAAAGGAAAAGCAATACCCGTAAGCATTGTAGTAAAAAATGCAGGTAGTAAAGATGGCGAAGAAGTAGTGCAACTGTATGTAGCAGGCCAGGCCAAAAACATGGAAGCACCAGTGCGGCAGCTCAAAGGTTTCCAACGCATTTTTCTAAAGCGGGGCGAAAGCAAAACAGTAGTATTCACCCTATCTCCTGATAACCTTTCGCTGATGGACGAAAATGGAAAAGCCGTTTCTTATGCCGGAAAAGTAACCATTAGTGCAGGTGGTTGCCAGCCAGATGAACAAGCGATTGCCAGTAAAAAAGTAATGATGAATACCTTAATGATACAGTAGCGATCAGCTAATCCGCACCTCATCCATCGATTTTACCCATTGTGTTTTTTGGCACTCTGGGCAAATGTGCGATGTAGCAGGTTGCAACTCTTCCGTATAGCCACAGAAGGTGCAGGAGTAATGGCATTTTTCGGGTATGGCATTGCAAACGTCTTTAAACTCATCCGGCAGTATCGGCAGGCCCCATTTTACTTCTTCATCAGGGTAAAAAAAGATACTGATATTGCCGGAGGTTTCAAT
>CAXTDG010000681.1:0-2751 GCA_964242675.1 uncultured Chitinophagaceae bacterium | reverse complement strand
GAGTACCAACGGTGCCATTATCGTTCCCACTAAAAAAGCGCAGGAAGGCAAACAGCAGATTTCTTTTACAGTGCAAACGGCTATACAAAAACCATTAGGTTTTCCTAAATCGTTAAACGCTTATGACTATGCCCGTTTGCGGAATGAGGCATTGAAAAACGATGGCGTAGATAGTGCCAACTCTGGTTTGTACTATACCAATACAGCGCTGGAGGCATACCGCACTGGTAGCGACCCTTATAATTACCCCAACACCGACTACCGGGCTGCCGTTACCAACAACTCTTCCATGCTTAACCGCTATACGCTGAGTACCAGCGGCGGCAACCGCTTTGCCCGTTATTTCGTATCGCTGGAGCACCTGAACCAGACCGGTCTTTTCAAAACGGTGGACAGTAATAGTTACAATACCAACAACAACTTTAAAAGCTATGTTATCCGCTCCAATGTGGACATTAATATTACCAGTAAGCTGAGTGGCGGTATTTACCTGCTGGGCCGTATCCTGAATGGTAATGAACCGGGTGCTACTTCGGCCAGCATTATCAGTAATATTTTAAACACTCCGGCAAATGCTTACTCTATTTTGCACCCTAACGGCTCTTTCGGTGGCAACCAACTATATCAAAACAATGTGCTGGCACAAACTATTGGCTCCGGGTACCGGCAAAATTACAAACGGGATGTACTGGTAAATATCTATCTGAAACGGACGCTGGATGAACTGACTCCCGGCTTATGGATGCAGGCCAAAGCCAGTTATTATGCTACCCTGTCAGAAACGATCACCCGTCAAAAAGGCTTTGCTGTTTTTCAGCAAGGAGCAGGAACAACTGCCGCTTATACACAATTTGGTAGCAACGGTACTCAGGGAAACACTAATGGTATTGATTACCAGACCCGCAGTGATTATGAGGAGTTTAGTGTAGGCTACAACCGTACTTTCAACAAAGTACATAGCATCAGTGCTTTGGTAATAGCCAACCGGGATAATAGCCCAAGCGGAACCGTTGCCCAGGTGCCTCAATATGTTATTGTTGGCCAGCCAGGGTCCGGCTTTTCCCAATTGCTGCCTTACACTATTGTAGGCACTTCCGGCCGGGTATCCTACAACTATGCCGGTAAATACATAGCGGAAATAGCTTACGGGGCAAACGGCAGCAACCGCTACCCCAATGGTGGCCATACCAAACTGGGCTTTTTCCCTTCATTCGGCCTCGGCTGGAATATGGAGCAGGAAGGTTTCATGAAGCCGCAAACCTGGCTTACCCGCCTGAAACTGTATGGTTCTTTTGGTAAAACTGGCAACGACAATCCGGGCTACTTTGTGTACTATCCGCAGTTTGTCTATTTTGCTGATTATTCTTTTGGAACTACTTATACCAATGTGGGTGGCCTCGCCGAATACAATCTGCCTAACAAAAATATTACCTTCGAAAAAGCAACCAAGCTAAACGTGGGTATAGATGGTGCCGTGCTGAGTGACCGGTTAGGCTTTACCGTTGAGTATGTCCCCAACAAGTACTACGATTTGCTAATGCAAAGGGGCAATAATAGCTACCTGATAGGCAATGTGTACCCCGACGAAAACATTGGCCGCAATCAATATTCCGGTTGGGAAGGCAAGTTGAGCTGGCAGCAAAATGTAGGCAAGTTCCAGTACTTCATCTCTGCCAATGCTTCTACCCTGCAAACCAAAGTGCTTTATGCAGATGAAGTAGCCCGGCCCTACGCTTATAACCAACGTACAGGCCAGCCGGTTGGTCAGTTTTTTGGCTACCAGGCCGATGGGCTGTTTCAGTCGGCAACAGAAATTGCAAATAGTGCTGTACCACAGGGCTACCGGGCACAGCCGGGGGATATTAAGTATAAAGACCTGAACGCAGACGGTATCATTGATTACAAAGACCAGACAGCCATTGGTAACACCAAACCGTTGGTGTACTACGGCATTACCGCAGGCTTCAACTACAAAGGCTTCGATGTGAGTGCCCTACTGCAAGGGGTAGAAAACCGCAACCTGTATTTCGGTGGCACTGGCTTTTTCTCCTACCAGAATAATGGCACCGGTCAGGCCTTTTCCTCAGCCCTTGACCGCTGGACACCTGCCACTGCCTCCACCGCTACCCAGCCCCGCCTCAGCTATGGTGATAACCCCAATAATATTGCCGGGTCATCTTTCTGGGTAAAATCGGGTAACTATTTCCGGCTGCGGAATGCAGAGATTGGCTACTCACTACCGGCATCGTTGATAGGAAAAATAAAACTGCAACCGGTACGGGTATTCTTCAATGGTTACAACCTCTTTACCCATACTTCCGACAACCTGTATGGCCGTGATCCCGAAGGTTATACCGGTATATACCCTGTTCAGAAGCTATATAACTTCGGCATTAACATTAAATTCTAAGATTGCTGCAACATGAAAAAAATAACTTCTTTATTGTTTATAGTGGGTGCCGGAATGATAATCCTTACCGGTTCATCCTGCCGCAAGTATGAAAATGAGCCCAAAGAGTTTTTGAACGTGGGAATTGTTTTCGATTCACTTGACCAGAATGCAACGCTGGCAGGCCAGGATCTAAATAGCATCTACACCAACCTGCCGGATGGGTTCGACAGGCTAAGCGGCGATTTTCTGGACGATGGAGCCGGAGATGCCATTCCATCCCGCTACAATACACCGGTTGCCAATTATTATAGAGGTACCGTCAGCGTCACCAACAACCCCGACCCTTACTGGTACAATAG
>CAXTDG010000680.1:0-2753 GCA_964242675.1 uncultured Chitinophagaceae bacterium | reverse complement strand
CCCGGTTCATCAGGCTCATGTCTTCAAAGGCAATTAGGCTTTCGGTTTTGTTCTTGGCTTTTTGCAGTTCTTTTTCTTCTACCCCTTCCTGTAAAAAGCTGTTTACCAATTCCTCAACGGCGGCATCAGCATCTTCCATTTTTACGCCTTTCACCAGTTTGCCTTCAATCAGCATCATGCCTTTTTCTACGCTTCCCATCTGGTGGCAATCGATGCTGCTAAACAATTTCTTTTCCTTTACCAGTATTTGATACAAGCGGCTACTGGCGCCACTTCCCAGTATTTCGGTAATCAAATCAGCCATGTAATAACCAGCTTCCAAACGGCTAGCCATGTGCCAGCTTTTATACAAAGCATCCAGCGGCACTTCGGCAGTTACGCTTTCGGTACGGGTTTCGGTTTGTTCCGGCTCGGCAGGCAGGTTCCGGTCGTATTTTACGCCACTGGGTATGTCGGCAAACCATTTCAGCGCCAGTTCTTTTACCTTTTCAACCGTTATATCACCAGCTACTACTAAGACCGCATTAGCAGGTGTGTAGTGCTTAAAGAAAAAGTCTTTTACATTCTGCAACTGTGCATTTTCTACATGGCTCAGTTCTTTACCAATGGTCATCCAGCGGTAGGGATGCACTTTGTACATCAGTTCCCGCAGCTTGTGGCCCACATCACCGTAAGGCTTGTTGATATAGTGTTCCTTAAATTCTTCTACCACCACTTTGCGCTGCACTTCGAGGCTTTTTTCGTCGAAAGCCAGGCTTAGCATGCGGTCGCTTTCTAGCCAAAAAGCCGTTTCTAGGTTAATGCTGGGAATCTGAATATAATAATTGGTAATATCGTTGGTGGTGTACGCATTGTTTTCGCCACCCGCCATTTGTAGGGGCTCATCGTACTCTGGTACGTTTATGCTGCCGCCAAACATCAGGTGTTCAAACAAGTGGGCAAAGCCGGTCTGTTCGGGGTTTTCGTCACGGGCACCTACGTTGTACATCACGTTCATTACGGCCATGGGCGTGCTATGGTCCTCATGCACAATCACCCGCAGGCCGTTTTCAAGGTCAAATTTTTCAAACTGTATCATGGATAGTATCGGTAATCGTTAGGGGGTAAATATCATACTTTCCCTTTGCAAAAAGCTGCTGCATATAAACGCCGGGCGGCAGCGAAAGTTTGCGAAAGCCATTTCCCTAACAGAAATTTTCAAAAGTTGATGATAACCGCTGGTTGTTTACGATAGAAGAATAGAAAATTGCTTTTTGACAGCCTGCCGGGGCCAGAATAAAAGCCGAATGACAGAAGTAAGTATCTTTTGCCGCATTTACGATTGAATCCATGCAGCAAAACACTTACAGCGATACTTCTTCCGGGTTGTTAGATGCGATTAAGGCAAATAAAGAGGCGGCATTAAAACAATTTTACCAGGAAGAATATCCAAAAACGGAGCGGTATGTTCGGGAAAAAGGCGGCACAGCCGAACAGGCGAAAGACATTTTTCAGGAGGCATTTATCGCCGTATGGCGCAATGTGCAATTGGAAAAAGTACAGCTGGATAATGGGGCAAAACTGTCTGCTTATTTATACCAGGTGGCCAAAAATAAATGGATCGATTATTTGCGTTCTGGTCATTATAAAAACACTATGGCAGTGAGCGATTTGCATGATGGATTTGATACGGCTGATGAGTTGCCGGAAGAGCAACATCAGTATTTAGAGGCGGTGAAAATTGCTTTCAAACAATTGAGTGAAAACTGTAAAGAAGTACTAAACCGTTTCTATTATAAAAATGAATCGGTGCTGGTAATTGCAGAAGCCATGGAATGGACGGAAGCCACTGTAAGAAATAATAAATATCGCTGCATGGAACGCCTACGGGACATGCTGAAAAAGAAATAAGAAGTTGAACCTTAATCAAAATATATCATCGGAAACTTTTGAGCAAATTGAGCGCTATTTGCTGGGGCAAATGACTGCTGCAGAAAAGCAATCTTTCGAGCAGGAATTGGCTGCCAATAAAGAAATGCAGGATAGCGTGGATCAAGTGCAATTATTAATACTTGGTGTAAAAGAAGGATCGTTATCCGCTGACCTTAATCGATTCCATAATGAATTGCCTGCTACACCAATAAAGCAACTAAAACCTGTAAGGTATATTTCCTTGAAACGTTGGCTGGCTGTGGCTTCTGTAATATTCATACTTGTATTAGGCAGCTGGTTTTTAGTATTTAAAAAATCAGCCAACGAAAAATTATACGCCACTTATTTTCAGCCAGACCCCGGCCTGATTACTGCCATGAGCACTACTGATAATTATGTGTTCGACAGAGCCATGGTAGATTATAAAACAGGTAAATATTCCGAAGCTATAACTGCCTGGAAAGGCCTGTTACAAAAGACTCCGCAAAGTGATACGCTAAATTATTTTATTGGGGCTGCTTCATTGGCAAATGGCAATACAAATGAAGCCATCGTTTACCTAAAAAAAGTAACCAGCCAACAGCAAAGCTATTTCCTGCCAGATGCTTATTGGTATTTAGGGTTAGCGCTGCTAAAAGAAAGGAAAAAAGAGGAAGCCATTGCTGCTATTCAGCAATCGAATCATCCGCAAAAAGAGGAATTGTTGCAGGCGTTGAAGTAATATTTCACTTAGTTTTTCTTTACAAAAATATTCGGATGAAATCAGATAAATCGACCAATACGCTTGCATACGCCAGCGGCGTTACCTGTTTGTAGCAAGCCAGTTCCCCAACATGTATTTC
>CAXTDG010000679.1:0-2769 GCA_964242675.1 uncultured Chitinophagaceae bacterium | reverse complement strand
TTGTATAGCGTATGCGGTGCCGTTGTCCATCATCAGCAGTGCCATTGTTATTCCCAGCATTCACAATTTATCGGAACGAAAAAAGGAATTTTTAGTGTACGAAGCCTCGTTCTCCGACATCATTGGCATTGTAGTTTTCAACTATTTTACAGCTAAGGAAGTGCTAACCATCAAGTCGCTGGCCGTCTTCTGTGGTAGTATAGTAGCATCTATAGTATGATCCATTTTGTGTTCCATTTTGCTCCTGCTTATTATGGCCAAAACCGAACTCAGCATTCGCTTCTTCCTCATCTTCTCGTTGCTGGTTTTTCTCTATGCCTATGGCAAAATGATTCACCTGCCATCGCTCATTATCATCCTGTTTTTCGGGTTAATGATCAACAACTGGGAACTGATAAAGCTAAAAGCGTTGACTCGATATTTTCCTATGAAAGAAGTGCTTACCCTACGGCACTCACTGCATTCCATCACGGCAGAATCTTCTTTCCTGATCCGTACTTTTTTCTTTATCCTGTTTGGCTACTCCATTAATCTTTCGCTGTTGGTACAGCAGGAAGTAGTACTGGTAGGTTCATTAATTGTGGCCGCCCTAGCACTTACCCGCATTTTGTATCTGCGATTTATGCTACACACCAATCTGTTTCCCGAAGTTTTCTTCTTGCCCCGTGGCCTTATTACTATCGTATTATTTTACAAAATACCCGATGCCATGCAGCTTTCCAATTTCAACCAAGGCATCCTGTTTTTTGTCATACTGACTACCAGTACTATTATGATGCTGGGAATGATATTTTACAAAAAACAACCGGACGAATTAGTAACCGAAACCTCCTTTCAGGAAACGGCAGATAAGATGTAGAGGAGAAGTTATGAATTATAAGAGAGGAGTGAAAAATACCTCTATACAACTCATACCTCATATCTTATCATTCATCTCTCATAACGCATCTCTTATAACTCATAACTTCTAAGTTTGCCGCATGAGCTATAACTATTTACCGCTGGATAAAAATCCGCTGACCTTTCAGCAAATCCGTTTTCTGCTGGCTTATAAGCAGGATATTTCCATCACTTTCCAGGCATGGGAGGCTATTGGTAAATGCAGGCAGTACCTGGATAAAAAACTGGCGGGAAAAGAGAAGCTGTATTATGGCATTAATACTGGCTTTGGCTACTTGCACAATGTAAAAATTGATGAGCAGCAAATAGAGCAGTTGCAATACAACCTGCTTACCAGCCATGCCTGCGGCCTGGGCGCCGAAGTGCCGCCCGAAATAGTAAAGCTGATGCTGGCGCTAAAAGTAAAAAGCTTGAGCTACGGCTACAGCGGCGTGCAAAATGAAACCGTTCAGCGGTTGATGGAGCTGCACAACAACAATATCACACCGGTAGTGTACACCCTCGGCTCACTAGGTGCCAGTGGCGACTTAGCACCGCTTAGCCATTTGTGCCTGCCGCTCATTGGGTTGGGTGAGGTGTATTTTGAAGGCAAAAAACAGCCTTCTCAATCTATCCTCCATCAATTTGGCTGGCAGCCACTAACACTAAAAAGTAAAGAAGGGCTGGCGTTGATAAACGGCACCCAATTTATGGCGGCGTATGGAATGAGCTGCCTGGTGCAGTGCCAGCACCTGCTGAAAATGGCTAACCTTATTGCAGCCATTTCGCTGGATGCTTTCAACGGTTGCCCCGATCCGTTTGACGAACTGGTACAACAAATTCGTCCGCATAGCGGGCAGCTAAAAGTAGCCGCTGCAATACGAGCTATTTTGGAAGGCAGCGAGATTACGTATGCCGCTGGCAAAGCGGTGCAGGACCCCTATTCCTTCCGCTGCATTCCACAAGTGCATGGTGCCAGCCAGGATGTATTTGAGCATGTGCTGAGTATCTTTTTACAGGAAATTAATTCTGTTACTGATAACCCCAATGTGTTCCCCGATGAAGACCGTATTATCAGTGGTGGTAATTTCCACGGGCAACCGCTGGCTATGGCGCTGGACTACCTGGCCATTGCAGTGAGTGAACTGGCTAATATCTCCGAGCGGCGTATTTATCAACTCATTAGTGGACAAAGAGGGCTACCGCTTTTCTTAGTAAAAGATGCTGGGCTGCATAGCGGATTCATGATTCCGCAGTACACAGCGGCAAGTATTGTAAGCCAAAATAAACAACTGTGTACACCCGCCTCAGTAGATAGTATTAGCAGTAGCAACAATCAGGAAGACCATGTAAGTATGGGTGCTAATGCTGCCACCAAATGCTACCAGGTGATAGAAAATCTTAGTCGTGTTTTGGGAATTGAATTGCTAACTGCTGCTCAAGCTTTAGAATTTCGCAGGCCACAGAAAAGCTCATTGGTTATTGAAGAATTAGTATCAGCTTTTAGAGAGAAGGTTTCCTTCAACCACCACGACCGGGTGCTACAACCCGATATGCAGGCTGCTATTGATTTTGTAACTTCATGGAAAGTGTAAACATTGCTCAACCATACTGCTAGAGATATCTTTATTTGAATCCCTTTAAAACTCATTTCATCAATGACTGCCACCATCAATCATACCATCCCTGCCACGCCCACTGGTACTATACTCACTTGCAAAGGCTGGATACAGGAAGCAGCATTGCGTATGTTGCTTAATAATCTTGATCCCGCCGTGGCCGAACGCCCCGAAGACCTGATTGTGTATGGCGGCCGGGGCAAAGCAGCTCGCAACCATGAATCGCTGCAACTCATTATTAAGGCTTTAAAAGCTTTGGAAAATGATGAAA
>CAXTDG010000678.1:0-2769 GCA_964242675.1 uncultured Chitinophagaceae bacterium | reverse complement strand
GTGTATAAAATACTAGATTGGATAAATTTAATATAAATAAGTATTGTGTTAAAGATATTTTAATTATATTTTTGTGATATTTATCAAGTATGGGAATTCCTAAATTTTTCAATTGGCTCACCAGCCAGCCTGAATAATTCTTCAATAAGTTGGGGTTGCGTAAAAAGGGAGGGGCCGGCATCGAAACTATAGCCATCTTTCTCGAACCAGTTTAGCTTACCACCAGGAAAGCTGTTTTTTTCAAAAACAGAAACCTGATAACCTTGTATTGCCAGGCGTACAGCGGAAGCCAATCCAGCTACGCCACTACCAATTATGATGGCGGAAGATCTTGCGGAGGCCTCTTCTAAATTTCTCAATTTTGGATTTAAAAACCTTGAATTTTCTACTGGTGATTTATTTTGATTGTCACTATTTCGCTTCATTCATCTCCATTTCTCTCCCCTTTTGGGTGGATAAGTGTGGCTTATTAATCTGTTATTTCCTTTTCCTTGAAATATTCTTCTAATTGGGGCAGGGCTATTTTAAACCATTCGGTGTAGTTGCCGGGTCGTAGCTGCAAACCATTTTTAATTTCCTCAACCGACTGATAGCAATAATTACTCACTTCGGCTGTATTAGGTTGCACCGGGCCATCGTAGTGACCAATAAATACATGGTCATATTCATGTTCGGTAAGTTCGTTGGTAAAATCAGCTTTATAGGTAAACTCAAAAGCTTTGAAGATTGGTGTCGTAAAACCCATTTCTTGTTGTAAGCGGCGGGTAGCTGCATCTATGGTTTCTTCACCCGGCTGTGGATGGCTGCAACAGGTGTTGGTCCACAGGCCGCCACTATGATATTTTTCAATGCTGCGCTGCTGCAATAGCATCTTCTTCTGGCTGTTAAAAACAAAAATGCTGAAGGCCCGATGAAGTTTTCCTCCGTTTCGATGGGCCTCCATTTTCTCAGCCGTTCCTACCGGGTCGTCTTTTTCATTTACTAAAATTACCTGCTCCATACTTTACAATATATTGAACTGGCTTCTTACACCGGCTTTTGCCACAATAAAAGCCTTACGCATGTTAGGAATGCGGATGCGTTCTTCCATGATTCGTTCCGGTTGTACCTTTTTTATTCTTTTAAAAAGAGATAAATAATATTTATAAGCCACATATACCCCAAAACGGGCCTTTAGCGGTAGTTTTAAAATACCGGTATAGGCATTATTAAAATCAGCCTGAATGTCGGCTTCAATCCGATTTTTATCATCAGAAGTAAAATTGCGAAAATCGCAGCCAGGAAAATAAATGCGGTTCAGGTCAAAGAAATCGGCTTTCAAGTCACGAAGAAAATTTACTTTCTGGAAAGCAGCACCCAGGCTACGGGCATAGGGTTTCAGATTATCATACAAAGTTCGGTTGCCATCACAGAAAATATATAAACACATTAAGCCAACTACTTCTGCACTGCCGTAAATATATTCTTCATAGCCAGCCTGGTCGTAAGCTCGTTTATCGAGGTCGAACTCCATGCTTTTAAAAAAGGCCTCAATTAGTTGCGGGTCAATATGATACTCATTAACGGTAAGCTGAAAACTGTGCAAGATGGGATTGAGACTAATACCCCGATTAATGGATTCAAAAGTTTCCCTCCGAAACTCATTTAGTAAATCGGCTTGGGGGTAATCGCAAAAAGTATCTACAATTTCATCGGCAAATCGTACGAAGCCATAAATATTGAATATAGGTCTGCGAAGGTCTTTATGCAGCAGTTTGATGGCACTACTGAATGAAGTACTATATAATTGTGTAGTGATTTTACTGCACTGCTGACTTGCCTGATGAAACAGATACATCATAAAGGTGAACGAATGGGTAGTACAATAAATAGATAACCGAATTTTGCCTGCCCGGATAGTTTTGTTAAATGTAATGTACAGACTGCTTGCACATATCATTCCATCCCGAAAAATTTATCTACTTCCTTAGCCACAACTTCTCCACTTATAAGCGAAGGAGGTACTCCTGGCCCAGGAACGGTAAGCTGCCCGGTAAAGAAAAGATTTTTTACTTTTTTACTGTGGCAGGTAGGTTTTAGTATAGCGGTTTGAAGTAGTGTGTTTGCCAGGCCATAAGCGTTTCCTTTAAAAGCATTGTAATCGCTGACAAAATCAGCACCTGCATACGATTTATAAAAAATAATATTTTCTTGGATTGCCTGCCCGATGTGTTGCTCAAACCGGGTAACGATTTTATCAAAGTATGCTTTCCGTAACGTTTCGTCATCTCCGGTAAGGCCAGTAGCTACAGGAATCAGGAAAAATAAATTCTCATAACCTGGAGGAGCCAACGTTTCGTCTGTCACAGATGTAACGCTTACATAGAAAAGTGGTTCGGCTGGCCAGCGGGGTGTGGTGTAAATATCTGCTGCATGTGGCGCAAAAGGCACATCGAAAAATAAGCTGTGGTGCGGAATACCTTCTAATTTTTTATTGATACCTATATAATATAGTAAGCAGGATGGTGCCATTACCCGCTTTTGCCAATATGTTACGTCGTAAGTGCGGTACTGTGGTTCCAGCAATTGCTGTTCGGTAAAATGATAATCAGCACCGGAAACAACTACGTTGGCTTCAAAAATTTGTGGTTGCTTGTTTGCGCTAACTATTGCTGAAACACCCGTTGCTTTTCCCTCTTTGACAATTATTTGGTTTGCATCCGCTTCGAACACAAACTGAACGCCCATTTCTTTAGCTAGTTTGTACATGCCATCTACAATATTGTACAT
>CAXTDG010000677.1:0-2773 GCA_964242675.1 uncultured Chitinophagaceae bacterium | reverse complement strand
TATAAACGCCGGTTGTTTTTAGTTGAGAATACAGTGGCAGTGTTTGATAGAGTTTAGGTGCAATATGTAAATACACATTTTTGGTAATGCCTCCGTAGTTGGCATTGAAGTTCTTATCCTCCCATTGAAACTTACTGTTGCTGGCCTTTTCACGGTAGTTCCAGTCGTTATCAATTCGTGCAGCAATCACATTTTCTTCACCAAATTTTACTACGCCTGTTACGTCAAAACCAAAAGCCATTACACCATTTTCGTGCAGGCCAATATGTTGTCCGTTCAGGTAAAAATCACCTGCTTGCCGAATGCCTTCAAACTCCAGAAACACCTTTTGCCCCTTGGCTGTAGCGGGTAGTTTAAAATGTTTGCGATACCAGGCAATTCCGGTAGTATGGTCAGCAATATCTTTCTTAAAAGCGTCGTCTTCATTCCAGGCGTACGGCAGCGTTACCTTTTTCCACTGAGCATCGTCGAAGCTATTATTGCTTGCCTCTTTCGCATCTCCGACAAATAATTTCCAGTCACTATTAAAATTGTATTTAGCCCGCTGCATGGTGCTTTGGGCTAACGAAATTTGTGTAAAACAAATGGTATAGCAGAGCAGTAATAATGACCGTTTTATCATTTCGTATTTTAATTTTTCAATCTAGGCAAAATAAGGCAGGTAATTAATTGAAGATGCCGAAGTTAGTAGCTGGCTTCGCACCGGAATGTGAAATAAGCTTACTATTTTTTTATCATTGCTGCAAGGATGCAAATAAGAGAGAGCCTTGAAATTAGTGGAAGAAACAAAATAAAAAGTACAGATACTTGCAAAGGAATTTCAGTGCCATCAGAAAAGAAGAAACAGGCAAGAACTATTAGCCGCTTCCATAATTACTAAGCATTCATATGAAAAAAACAGCCCTACTCCTACTCAGCTTTTTAAGCTTTATTTTATCGGTGCAGGCACAGGTAAAAGTAGATCACCTACGTACAGAAAACTTAAAAGACCCGATTGGCATTGATGTGTTGCAACCCTACTTTAGTTGGCAGTTAGTTTCCGACCAACATAGCGTGATGCAGTCCGCCTACGAAATACGAGTTGCTGATAATGCTACAGATTTAGGGAAAGACAAAAGCGATTGGAAGAGCGGAAAAGTGACTTCTGACCAGTCCATTCATGTACCCTACAAAGGGGCAGCATTACAGTCGGGAAAGAAATATTTCTGGCAAGTTCGGGTATGGGACAATAATGAAAAAGCATCTGCCTGGAGCGCTGTATCATTTTGGCAAATGGGTCTATTGCAGGTTGCCGATTGGAAAGCACAATGGATTACACCCGGATATACAGACGATAGTTTTCATGCGTCACCACTGTTTCGCAAAGAATTTAGCAATCAGAAAAAAATAAAATCAGCTACGGCATTCATCACGGCCCATGGTTTATATGAAGCACAAATCAACGGTGCAAGAGTGGGCAATGCTTACCTAACTCCCGGCTGGACGAGTTATAACAAACATCTCCAATACCAGTGCTACGATGTAACTGCCCTTTTAAAACAAGGGACAAATGCGATTGGCGTAACACTGGGCGATGGTTGGTACCGGGGCAACTTTTCATTTGACAATAGCCGCAATCATTACGGCAATGATATAGCCCTGCTCTTTCAACTGGAAATTATGTATACCAATGGCACAACCGAAACTGTTTTTTCTGACAGCAGTTGGAAATCATCGACTGGCACTATCCGTTCTGCTGGCATTTATGCCGGGGAAATGATTGACGCAAGAATGGATAAAAAAGGCTGGGCTTTAGTTGGGTATAATGACACTAACTGGACCAATGTAAAGACGGCTGATTTTTCAAAAACAGTCTTAGCTGCTTCGTATAACGAACCCATCAGAAAACATGAAACGATTCAACCGATAAAATTTATAACCACACCAAAAGGTGAAAAGGTGATTGACTTCGGTCAAAATCTGGTGGGTTGGGTTCAGCTAAAAGTAAAGGGTAAGCCCGGCGATAAAGTTGCCATTTCTCATGCGGAAGTATTGGATAAAAACGGAAACTTTTATACCGATAATCTTCGTGATGCAAAGGCTCAGGATGTTTATTTTTTGAAAGGAAATGAAGAAGAAATATTTGAACCGCATTTTACTTTTCATGGATTTCGCTACATCAAATTAGAAGGTTATCCTGGTGAATTAAAACCAGAAAATTTTACAGCCATGGTCTTGTATTCCGATATGGAACAGACTGGCAGTTTCACTACATCCGATACTCTAATTAATAAGCTACAGCACAATATTGAATGGGGTTTGAGAGGGAACTTTTTAGATGTGCCAACCGATTGTCCGCAACGGGACGAACGTATGGGCTGGACGGGTGATGCACAGGCATTCTTCCGCACATCAACCTTTTTACGGGGCGTTAATAATTTCTTTACCAAATGGATGAAAGACCTGGCTGCCGACCAAACAAAAACGGGTAGTGTACCACATGTCATTCCGAACGTGTTAGGAGAAAATGGCTGGGCTGCTGGCGGAAGTGCCGGCTGGTCGGATGTAGCCACTATCATCCCCTGGGAAATGTATCAGGTGTATGGCGATAAACGCATTTTGGAAAATCAATATGCCAGCATGAAAGCATGGGTGGGTTACATGCAAAAACAAAGTACGAATGACCTATGGAATAAGGGTGATCATTTTGGCGATTGGTTGTTTTATAGTGTTATTGATGACAACGATGGACACTCGGCTATTACTAATAAGTACCTGATTGCACAATGTTTTT
>CAXTDG010000676.1:0-2775 GCA_964242675.1 uncultured Chitinophagaceae bacterium | reverse complement strand
GTAATCTCCGGCGTCACCGGTAACAGGGCCTATGTAAATGTCTGTCTCAGGAACACCGTTGGTAACCGAGCCCCTGGAAACAGCCACCAGCGGAGTATTAGCCCATACTCTGCTTAGAGAAGCATAAGCCAGTACCGGCCTTACAGCAAAAGTGCAGGCAATAGTGGTATCCTTTACACAACCGTTACTGCTGGTAACCGTCAGCTTGATATTATAGGTGCCAAAGGCGATGTATTTATGGGTTGGGTTGCGGAGCGTAGAGGTATTTGGGTTGGCAACAGTGGCATTTGCATCGCCAAAATCCCAGGCGTAGGTAAGCGTCTGGCCATCGGGGATGATGGTGGAATCGCTGAACTGGGCAGTTCCGTCAGGGGCCAGGCAGCCTACGGGGTAGCCAAAATTCACACGTGGCTTAGCAAAAATGGTGATGGTTTTACGGGCCGTATCGGTAGGGCACTGCCCTGTTTGCGAGGCTACGTGTTTTATGGTATAGGTGCCGTAATTAGGGTAAGTGGCTGCTACCGTATTTGCCGCACCTGTGCTTGTGTTTCCATTGCCAAAATCCCAGAAAAAAGAAATACCCGAACCGGCTGCGGTGGCAGATGTAAAACTATAGGCAGATGGTTCGCACAGGGTACCGGGCGTAATGGTGAAATTAGTAGTAGGCGGGGCCGCAATCACAATCTGCCGCACTGTATCGCCTACGCAACCTTCCTGCGAAATTACCTGTAGTTTGATATTATGCGTACCAACCGGGAACACTCTCTTGGGATAACGGATACTATCAAGGCTTGGCCCTGGAAACTCCCATCGCCAACGGTTAATGGTATAATTTCCGGCAGAGCCATTGCCCGAAAAATAAACCGTATCCGTATAGCAGCCTGAATGTGTATAGGTGAAATCAGCTACCGGCTTGCCTTTCACTGTGATGGTATAGCTCACGGTATCCGTTTGTGTACAATTATCAATGGCCGGAGATGTAACAACAATAGGTATGGTAAACGTGCCGGTATCGCTAAATGAGTAACTGTTAGGCAGCGTATACTTATAATATTTAATACCATTTACAAGTGGTGAGTCTATTATCACCGGAGCATTCACCAATACATTGGCATTGGGCGTAATAACCGGAGCCAAAGTATTGAGCAGCCAGTTCATTTGCAGTGGCTTATAGGCCATTAGTACCGAAAGTTCAACCGGCGTTTTGGTACAAGTAAAGCTGTTGATTGTGTTGGTAGTATCGAATGTGTTATGAATAGCTCCTATGGCACTCAGGTTGTTGATATATGTACCGGCATTGTATCCGTAACTTTCTGCTCCTCCTAATCCGTAGGTGATAGCCGTAAAGGCAGAATCGCACCGCACCAAAGACTGCGATTGCGTTGCCGCCCAACCTTTTATTACAACAGTATAGCCAGGCAAATTGGGATGCGGATAAGTATAACTGAATGTAGAGGAATTATCTATCGTTAAAGAAGAAACCCCCGCCGTTGGCACCGTCAGCGTAAGATAGTTAACGTTGATGGCTTCTTTAGTGTTCCGGTAAAAACCCACCTGTTTAATGGCTTGTTCTATAGGGCTTAAGATAATCATTTCAGGATCACCTAAACCGCCGCTGTTGCAAGCAGTACCGCCACCACCCATATATTGGGCCAGCATCACCGGTTTATCGGCTACAATATAATCTGCTGTGCTACTTAAAAACTTATAATACTTATTATTAATTAATTGCGACTGAGGAATGGTTACTCCATTCCGCTTTACGATAGTTGTAGGATCTTTCACAACCACTTTGTAAACGCTTGTCTGGAAACTTGCCGGCTGTAATGAAGTGCTGCTGGTTGCTTTCGAAAAAGGTGTAGTAGCATACCTTTTGCCCCAGGCATGCTCCGGAAAAAGCTGTTGCATGTCATTATCTCTGCCTGCAGATCCACATAAAGCAGCTTCTCCTGCGGTACGGCTGCTACCGCCAAAGACAGCCACGGGATGGCACTTACCATCAGGGCCTACCAAAGATTTCACGGTTGTACCTGTAAGCTCCGGGCCTGTACCAGTCGGGCAGTCGGCATTACCAACCAGCTGATAAATCTGCCCTTTTTGTATTAATACGTTGAAAGGTACACCTGCCGGTTTTCCCCTGCGGCTTAATGCCGATGGGGTTATCTGTACCAGTGTATTATTTTCTTTTGCTATCACGTACATCCAGGAATAACAGGCAGTTACATTACCGCCTTGCTCACTATTAACCGAGGTATAAGAGTATCCCCAGGTATTCACCGGCATCAGCATAGTAGCACCGGAGGAAACGCTGCCATAAATATGTGCATAAGCCACTATGGGTACATTACTTTCAATATGAATTCCTTTTTTGCGCCATAGGTTTTCCCCGCCAGAACCCAATGGTGGTGCATTGTCAAATAGCCGGGCATCATAATTCGGATCGCTGCCGCTGGCTACTGCATCCTGTGCACCTTTTGGTAAATTTTCAGTGGAAATAACCGTGTATGCGGGTATCACATACGTTTTGGTCCATGCCGGTACAAACGCCGAGCCGCTACTATCAATCGTCACCTTCACAATAGCAGGTTCCTCAGCACTCAAATACAGCACCATGTTCATATCATTGGCTGCCGGGTTTGCTCCATCGCAGCTTGGTTCCATAAACATGTGATGCCCGTAGCCTACCCAAAATTCTCTGCCCTTATTCGTAAAATTCTGACCAAACCCGGAGTAGGTAGCAAGCAGTAATAGTAAGAATGATATGAAATGTTTACC
>CAXTDG010000675.1:0-2789 GCA_964242675.1 uncultured Chitinophagaceae bacterium | reverse complement strand
ACACATGATTGTAACAAAGAAATATCCTGGTTCAATAAACCTATAAGGTCTATTCAGGATGATTAAATTTTGTAGTGGTTGCGAAGACCTTATACGTTTTATTGCCGTAAAAATATCCCGTTTGTAGCACTAGTAAGCTAACCTCTGTTCATCCCTGGCAAGTGCTATATGCTGCATCTGTCCGGAGCGATATTCCTTATACAGCCGGGTGATGTCTTCCGTTTTATCACCAATGAAAGGTCCATGAGTGATAATCGGATCACCTTGTGGTTCACCGGAATACAATACAAACCGGGTTCCCGTTTCACCCGCCGTAATCAAGAGCTCACTATCCCCGGCAGCCGCAGTTTTATCAAGCCACCCTGTTTCACTTTGTTTCAATGCCTTTTTTTCTTCGCCAATAAATAGCTCACCGGCTATGCCGTACAAAAACGTGTTGTAAGATGCCGGTAAATGCAACACGGTAGAAGCATTCGCTTCCATTTGCACATCGGCAATAATAACCGGAACGAAATTTTGAACAGGAGAAGAGGTGCCGTTTAAAGATCCGCTATAGACTTTTATTTCTACTCCATTTTCTACTATTCTGGGCACATGTGCTAATGGTAAATCCTGCACCCGGGGTGTTGCCCATCTATCTTTTTTGGGCAGAATGAGCCATAGTTGCAATAGCCTCATTTTAGCCTGTTTGGTAATGGTTTCCGTGTGTACGATACCACTTCCTGCGGTCATCATCTGCAAGTCTCCGCCTTTCATTTGGTGGGCTTCATCACCCATTTCGCCTTCCAGCAAAAGCGAAACCGTTTCAAAGCCGGCATGTGGATGTGGGCCACCAGCAGGTTGGTCATCTTTTTTATCCAGCATATCGTCCATTAATATAACGAAAGGGTCGGTTTGCGAATAGTCGCCCTGTACTACTTCACGTGCTATATGGCCCCTTCCTAAAAACCCTGGCTGTGCGGCCGGAGCATATTTTCTGTCTAATTTTCTTTTAATTGTCATTGTATCTTTTTTACACCACAAAGTTACAATGAGCCGGTACCGTTTAGATAGCGGTATACTATAAGATACTAGTATGCTTTTGTATAGTTACAAGTTTAAAAAAATGCTATACTGTCTTTTGCTGCAATCCTTATTACCACAAACCGCAATGGCAGCGCTGATTGTAAGTTACCGATAGTTTATCATTCCGCTTTATGAGACACCACAGGTGTTCAGAAGACGTTTTAAATTACAAATAGGTGATTTTTTGCTTCGGAGAAGCAACCTGTCTGTAGCTACAGATAATCATTTTAGTTGAGTTACATTGCTACAGCGTAGCAGCCCTTCGCACCAGTTGAATAGTGGTAAAGGACTACCCCATCCGGGTAGGATAGACGAGGAGAAAGGAAGCATGGTTTCTACAGATAGGTTACGCAGCTGGCGTAAGAGCTGACCCTTACATCATTTAAATTTCTTCCGAACACCTGTGGTGGGGCACGAAGCGGAGCGATTAAAGGGTTAATAGGAATGATAAAATCCGGCATTAACAATGTTGCTTACACCATGTAGCGTTTCATCATTCGCAACTTGCAAACTGTTCAGGCATTCTGATAAGTGGTAATACTTACCGGGGGCAGAAGGGCCTTGAACTCAGTAACTCATCAGACTTCTTGCAAACACATGTGGCAGGGCCACTCAATCAGGATAAAAAAGAATAACCAGGTTACAATTTCAAAAGTTTGGCAGTGGTTACTTTATTATTAACCGTTGATTTTACCAGGTATATACCCGCCGGTACATCCGCAAAAAGGCGGATGGCATGTTCACCAACTTCCAGTTTCTTGCTGTATTCCAGAATAAGCGTCCCTTTTATATCCGTCAGTTCTATTTTGGCAATAGCTGCTTTTGTAATAGACAACAATACCGTAAACTCATTTACAAATGGGTTAGGATATACTTTCAGCAGTTCTTCCGGCGCTTTGCCAGCTATGTAGGCTGAGTCTGCAGGTATAGCAGGGACTATGGTATCATTACTTTTAATTGTAGTAACATTTCTGGCCTGTTTCACAATGATCTTATCAATCTCCCAGGCCCCTTTGAGGCAATGCTGAAAACCTATGCCATTACCCGCTATAGGGATTGCAAATTGTTTAAAATATTGCTGGTCATTAATGTTGAAAATGATGAACCCATCTTTTTGCACCAACTCATATTTATTGTACACATTGGGGCGGTATAGGTTTCTATTCAATATTTCTGCAGCCTTTCCCCATAAGGAATAATCCCAACCTTTATTAAAATGAGCCAGTTTTACATAATCACCTAAACGGTGGTCGAGCTGGTAAAGCCTGGTAGCAGACCCGGCGATGGCTGTATCCCAGTGGCCCCACTGTATATCAAACATATTTGAATGATCACCGCCGCTGATAAATTTGGCATAGATAGTAATAGAGAAATCCTGTAGGGTATTAAGTCCTTTAATTTCCTTATGGTACCACAGGCAGCCTCGGTCGTCGAAGTTTTTTATGAACTTTTCCAGGTGTAGCGACCCATTCTGAACAGCTACCAGAAAAGAAGAATCGCTTTGCACAGGCCAACCGGCTTTGTTGTTCGAAAAATTTTCCGACAGCAATGTTTTATACTGGCATAACGCTGAAGAATAAAATAGGATAAAGACAAAAAATGGCAATAATCTTTTATTCATACTGAAAGATATGAATTATGAATAAACCATTGGCTTTTCCCGTACTGCCAAGTTTCTATTTCCACAGCTCATAACGGTCAGCGAACCGCCACTTATAAGATTG
>CAXTDG010000674.1:0-2793 GCA_964242675.1 uncultured Chitinophagaceae bacterium | reverse complement strand
CAGTAATAGCGTATGAAGATGTAAATCCGTTCACCGCCGTAAAGCGTTCTTCTCAGCTAATGAAAGAAAAATGGGGCGAAAGCTTAGGTGCTTCGTTCAGCTTTGGGCTGGTGCAGTTGGTGGGCATTATACTGGTAGCTGTTCCGCTGTTTTTCCTGGGTATGCTTATTAACCCAATTGTAGGCATTGCACTGGCTATAGTGGGTGGTTTTGTGGTAGTATCTATTATTAGCGCTGCGCAAACCATTTTCATCAGTGCCGTTTACCACAACGTTACCGGCGACCCGGTTGAGCATTTCAACCAGCAAATGATTGATGGCTTGTTTGAAGTGAAATGAACACATCAACCAAAAACAAAAAAGCTGCTCACTTATCGGTGAGCAGCTTTTTTTATAGGAGTAAAACCTATAAGGTCTTTTTCGGAGTTGACACTTGTTTGAATGTCAAAATAGACCTTATAGGTTTATTGCACTTTTCAAATCAATTAATACACCCCCTTCATCAGCCCATTTACCTTTTTCACAAAATAAATCTTGTGGTTTTCGTAATAATCAGGCTGCTCATCTTCTTTCGATTTCATTTTTACCGGCTGAATATCAAAATCGGTAAATACGACACCGCTGTGGTCGCTTAGGTTAATGATGTTGTCCATATGGCTGAGCATGTTGCTAATATAGCGTAGCGTAACCTCGTAGCCCCGGTACACCATATCACTGGCCCGGCTGCGGCTCTTTGCTTTGAACCGGTTGGCCAGCATAGATACCAGCCGTGGATTGGCGCCAGACGATGTAACGAACGGCGTGGTGTAAATTACCTCCAGCCCCTTATAATCACTGCGGGTAAGCGGGTAGCCATCCCAGGTAGGCATCCCGATTACAGTGCTGTTGTAGGTAGGTGTAAAGTCCGAAAGGTGGCGTAGCAGGTTGGTTCCAAAATCGGGGTCCAGCGACGCACAGTAGCACACATTCGTACGGGTACTATCGAGGTAAGGCTGAATATCGGAGGCTGTAGCATTATCCGGCAGGTCTATTATTTTCCAGGATAGTTTGGTGCCGCCGGTTTTATTGTTGGCCTCCTGCAGGGTAGCTTTCATCTTATCTTCCTGCGTACCTGGCTTACGGAAAACAATGATGTTATCATTAAAATAATTGCTCTGCAGGTAGCGGTAAATAGCCTGCGTATGGGCTTTCAGCGTTGAGTTGAGAATTACCAGGCTAGGGTTTTGCGTAATGCCGCCATCGTTGGGAAACGTAGCAGAAATGAAAGGGATATTCCGCTTATGCGCCACATCAGCCAGCGTACGCAACTTACTTAGGTCATCGTTTCCTACCAACATGCCTATTAGCAGCGAGGCATCTGGAATATCCTGATCAATGGCTTGTTGCAGGCTACGGGTTCTATCTTTTGTATCAATTATGTACACTTCCACCCCGGCACCGGCCTCCTGCAGACTATCAAGGGCCATTTTTACGCCACTGTAAAAATCGAGCCCGCCCAGCACATTTTTGGGCAACGTGGTTTTGGAACGGAAGGTGCCGTCCGGGTTGAAAGCCTCATCCAGATACAAAGGAATGAAAATACCAACCTTTGGCCGGGGCAGCACAATCGAAGAATCAATTTGTGCTGTAGCCACCAAAAAAGAAGTCGTAAGCAGAAGGGTGTAGGTCAATCTTTTCATACAAGGGTGTAACTAATGCAAATTTGGTGCAATGATAAGATAAGGCCCCCACCTATCCTCCCCCACCGGGGGAGAGAATGTGCAAAGACTATAGTAGAGACAGGCTTAAGGAAAAAAAGTAAAAAACAAGACGTTATGGTATTTAAGTCTCCCCCGTTGGGGGAGATTTAGAGGGGGCTGGGAGCTTTCCGCCGTTTCTCAAACTGCATACTATACAGCTTGGCATAGTGCCCGTCGAGTTGCAGCAGTTCTTCATGGCTGCCTTGCTCTTTTACTTCACCTTTTTCCAGTACTAAAATAGTGTTGGCCTTGCGGATGGTGCTGAGGCGGTGAGCAATGATAATGGCCGTACGACCGGCAATTAGTTTATCAATAGCCCGCTGAATGAGTTGTTCGCTTTCGGTATCAATGCTGCTGGTGGCCTCATCCAAAATAAGAATGGCCGGATCGTACAACAGGCAGCGGATAAATGAAAGCAGCTGCCGCTGCCCAACGCTTAGGGTTGCACCCCGTTCCATTACATTGAAATCATAGTTGCCCGGCAATTGCATAATAAAATCATGCAGGCCAATGAGCCTGGCAGCATCTTCCACCTGCTGGCGGCTAATGGCCGGGTTGCGGAGTGTTACATTGTCCAATATGCTGCCGCTAAATAAGAAAACGTCCTGCAACACAACGCCTATTTGCAACCGCAGGCTTTCCAGCGTAAATTCTTCCAGCGCCGTATCGTCCAGCTTAATGTGGCCTTTTTGTATGGCATATAAACGGTTTAGCAGGCTAATAATGGTTGTTTTACCACTGCCGGTGTTGCCCACGATAGCCAGCGTTTGGCCGGGTTGTATTTCAAAGTTTACGTCTTTCAGCACCCAGTTGTCCTCCGTGTAGGCAAACCAAACCTTTTCAAATTGCACTTTGCCTTTCAAGCGTTTTTCTACCTGCCCATCGTTCGGCATTTCGTCGTTATTATCCAGCACTTTAAATACCCGTTCGCTACTAATCAGGCCCATTTGTATTACGTTGAACTTATCGGCTATTACTCGCAGTGGTCTGAATATCTGGTTCAGAAAAAGGATAAATGCAATCAACTTACCGGCACCATAGCTTTCTACCGCCGT
>CAXTDG010000673.1:0-2796 GCA_964242675.1 uncultured Chitinophagaceae bacterium | reverse complement strand
GTATAAAACAATAAGCATAAAAGCCAGGGCAGGGAGAAGGGCATGTTTTTAGAAACATGTTTTTCTCCCTGTAAATTTTTTGTCTATGCTTCACCCATTCTCCCGCCGTAATTTTCTCTACAACGCTTCTATTGCTGCTATGGCCTTGTCTGCCATTCCCGTTATTGGCTGTGGTGCTACTGAAGAAAAAGCTGCCAATAAAAAGAAAAGAGCCAAAGCACAAGGCAAGCTAGGTATAGCTTTGGTGGGTTTAGGTGGCTATAGCGAAGGCCAACTGGCACCTGCCCTGCTGGAAACTGAGCATTGCTACCTGGCAGGCATTGTAACAGGCACACCGGACAAAGCCGATAAATGGAAAAAGGAGTATGACATCCCCGAAGGCAACATTTACAACTACCAGGATTTCGATAAAATAAAAGACAACCCCGATATAGACATTGTGTACGTAGTGCTACCCAACAGTATGCATGCTGAATATGTGGTACGGGCGGCGCAGGCAGGCAAACACGTCATTTGCGAAAAGCCAATGGCCCTAAGTGTAACCGAGTGCGACCAGATGATTGATGCCTGCAAAAAAGCGGGTAAAATGCTGAGCATTGGCTACCGGCTGCATTTCGATCCCTACAATTTAGAGATGATGCGGCTGGGCACCCAGGAAGTATATGGCAAAGTAAAAACGATTCATGCCGGGGATGGCTTTGTAGCAGGCGATCCCAAACAGTGGCGGCTCAATAAGGCACTGGCGGGTGGCGGCCCTTTGCAGGATGTAGGCATCTATTGTATACAAGGCATTTGCTATACCAGTGGTAAGGAAATCGTTTCTGTACTGGCTAAAGAGGGGCCTAAAACAGATCCTGAAAAGTTTAAAGATGTGGAGCAGTCTATTAGCTGGGAATTTGAAATGGTTGGTGGCTGTAAAGCGTATGGTTCCTGTAGCTACGCTGAAAATATAAGTTACCTGAAAGCAGATGCTGAAAAAGGTAGTTTCCAACTCGACCCGGCTTATGGCTATTCCGGGTTGGCTGGTAACACTCCTGCCGGAAAAATGGATTTCTCAAAAACAAACCAGCAAGCCAAACAAATGGATGATTTTGCTATGGCTATAAAAGATAAAAGACCAACACCTGTTCCCGGCAAAATGGGACGAAGGGATGTGGAAATTATTCAAGCCATTTATCAGTCAGCAGCCAGCGGAAAGAAGATAATATTTCATGAAGGTATTTGAGATGGAAAAAAGGCTTTGTTAATTACTAATCTTTAAAATTGTATGCCACCTTTCCAAACCTGCACTGCCTTCATTTTCCCCTGGTGGTATAAAATCTCCCGGTAATCTTTGGTTGGATAGGCTTGCAGATCGGCAGCAAAATCAGCTTTTATCTTGCCAATATTTTGCAGGCGCAAAGCCTGTGCGGCCCGGTAGGTAAGCCCGGCAAATACTTCCGCCGCAGATAGTTTTTTGTAAGCGCCAAGAATGGCCGCTTGCATCAGCAGATCGCCTTGTGGGGCACTGCCAGGGTTCCAGTCGCTGGCAATGGCTACGCAGCAACCTCCATCCAATAGTTTGCGGGCTGGCGCAAAATGCATTCCCAATCCTAAGGAAGCACCGGGTAAAACAGTAGCCACGGTTTCGTTTTGTGCCAAAGCTTTTATTTCGATATCGGTACTGGCCTCTAAATGATCGGCACTGGCAGCACCGCACTGTACCGCTACCAAGCTACTGCCAGCAGTAAACTGATCGGCATGAACGGTAGTTTGAAATCCTTGTGCTTTTGCCTGCTGTAAAAAATGGGTTGCTTCACTTTTTCCAAAGGCGGTTTCTTCTATAAAAATGTCTACCCGGTTAGCTAAGTTCTCCTGCTGAATTGCGGGTAATAAATCTGTTGTAATCCATTCGAGGTATTGCTGCTGTGTACCCTCAAAATCTTTTGGTTTTATGTGAGCTGCCAGGCAGGTTGGCACCAGCGTAGCCGGGGTAAATGCCTGTGCTTTTTTGATAACCCGGAGCATTTTTAGTTCTGCTTCCCTATTCAATCCATAGCCACTTTTTATTTCGATGGTGGTAATGCCTTCGCTTAGGTGCCGGTGGATGCGTTGTAGCAGGCTTTGCAATATTTCATCTTCCGTAGTGGCCCGTGTAGCTTGTACGCTGCTCCAGATGCCACCACCGGCTTTTGCAATTTCGAGATAAGTACTGCCGCTGTTTCGCAGGGCATAATCTATACTACGAGTGCCACCAAAGCAAATATGCGTATGGCTGTCAATAAATCCGGGTAATAGTACAGATGGGTTTTTAATTTCTTCAATAGTGGCTTGCGAATATTGTTTTCTAAGTTCCTCAAACCCCCCTACAGCCACTATTTTTTCCTCATTTATTATTACGCCACCTTCTGTAATTATTTCCAGTGCCTCATCCTTCAGGGCACCTTTTAGTGGCAGGTAACGTAGGGTAAGTATTTGAGAGAAGGGGCCGATAAGTTGCATAGAGCAAATATAAAAGGCTACAGAAAGTTGGTTACAAAAGAAGGCATCGCTTTAAGCAATGCCTTCTTTATATTTTCCCTTTGAAGCAATTTTATGCTTTAGGTTTTGCTTTCTTACTTGCTGTTTTTGTTGCTGCCTTAGCAGCTGGTTTTATCGGTTTAGCTGGTGCAGCTTTCTTTGCTGGTGCAGCCTTTTTTGCTACCGGTTTTTTACCTTTCGTTGCAGCAGGTTCCGCATTCTTCGTGGCGGCTTTTTTAGCTGGTGTAGCAGGCGTTTCTGGTACAGTTTTGGCTCTTGATGTTTTTGCTGCTGTTG
>CAXTDG010000672.1:1773-2802 GCA_964242675.1 uncultured Chitinophagaceae bacterium | reverse complement strand
GTCTATAAAAAGTGCGCTGAACTACAATGAGCAAAAAGTGCAGAAGGCAATTGCTGCGTGCATAAGTATGAGCAACTTATTAGGTGAGACGGATAAAATAAACTTTTATAAAAAATTGACAGTATTTGAAAACAGGAATGAGTTGAACGATAGGGCAAGCACTAAGACACTGCACATATCACTTAATTTCAGTCCTGCGGAAAAGT
Organism: uncultured Chitinophagaceae bacterium; assembly: GCA_964242675.1. Classification (GTDB taxonomy): domain Bacteria; phylum Bacteroidota; class Bacteroidia; order Chitinophagales; family Chitinophagaceae; genus JAZKFT01. Next base: position 2,596 of record CAXTDG010000672.1, on the reverse strand, counting down.
TAAATGAAAGACAATTGATTGCTATTGCAGATAACTACATGGAAAAGATTGGTTTTGGCGAGCAGCCTTATTTTGTTTATAGACATTCAGATGCTGGGCATCCGCACTTGCATATTGTAAGCACCGCCATCCGGCAAGATGGTTCGAGAATCAACACGCATAATACTGGGCGCAACCAATCAGAAAAAGCGAGAAAAGAGATTGAAAAGGAGTTTGGATTAATCAGAGCAGAACAGCAGAAGCATAGCCATACAATTAAGGCGGTTGATGTAAATAGTGTAATTTATGGTAAACACGAAACCAAACAAAGCATTGCCAATGTGGTAAACAGTGTAATTAATCGCTACAACTACACCTCGCTTGCGGAGCTTAATGCAGCACTGAAGCAATATAACGTCGTTGCAGACAGAGGTAAAAAGGACAGTCGCATTTATAAGCATAGCGGGCTGGTATATAGTATGCTGGATGAAGTGGGTAATAAAATAGGTATTCCCATTAAAGCAAGTGCAATCAGCGGTAAGCCGACATTGGCATACCTGGAGCAACAATTTGAGGTGAACAAAGTAAAAAGAGAAGTATTAAAACAGTTATTGAAAAAAGTATTGGATGAAGTGCTTCAGCACCTGCCAGTCAGCATACAGGAACTGATTAATTTATTAGCTAAGCATAACGTCTTTACTACACTGCGTCAAAACGAAGAAGGACGCATCTATGGAATCACCTTCGTTGATAACAGTAACAAGGTTGTTTTCAATGGCAGTGATTTGGGTAAAAGCTACAGCATTGCTTCATTACAAAGTTTTCTTTTTAGAACACCGTCAAT
>CAXTDG010000672.1:0-1763 GCA_964242675.1 uncultured Chitinophagaceae bacterium | reverse complement strand
ATGAAAGGTGAAATACAAGGAAAATCTTTTGCAGAAGACACCAGAAACAATTCAGTTCCTTCTTCACAACAATCGCAGGCGCAACCTCATTCAACAGTAAGCAAAAAAACTTCCAAAGTTTCATGTCATCTCCTTTGATAACCTTTCCCAATCCAGCCGCTGCAATCCTTTGGACCCGGCCTCTATGCACGACATCACTGATGCAACTGAATCCGCACGGGCTATATTGCTTGGATTGAATAGGGAGTGGATCAATAAACAAGGAGATTTCTTTATAGAATCACCCATTAATTTTTTAACTGCCGTGATATGGTTTTTGCGCCGGTATGAAGAAGGCAAATACTGTACGCTGCCACATGTGATAGAGCTAATGCAAGTAAGCTATGATGAACTGTTTCCTATACTCAATACCGAATTTGAAATTGAAGTACTGGTGAACCCGTTTATGAGCGCCTATCAAAATAATGCGATGGAGCAACTGGAAGGGCAAATAGCTTCTGCTAAAATCGGTATGGCAAGGCTGGCTTCACTGCAACTTTACTGGGTACTTTCTGGTAATGATTTTACACTGGACATCAACAATCCCGAACATCCTAAGATTGTATGTGTGGGCAATAACCCGGAAAAGCAGCAAATTTATGGTGCTGTGTTGTCGCTGTATATATCCAGATTGGTAAGGCAGGTGAACAAAAAAGATAGGCTGCCGTGCAGCCTGGTATTTGATGAGTTTCCTACCATTTTCTTCAACCACATGGATGCGGTAATTGCAACTGCCAGGAGCAACAAAGTCGCAACCACTTTAGCCATGCAGGATTTTAGTCAACTTCGTAAAGATTATGGCAGGGAGCAGGCAGATGTAATTGTAAACATTACGGGCAATGTTATCTGTGGTCAGGTGATGGGCGACACGGCTAAAGTATTATCAGAACGGTTCGGAAAAATATTGCAGGAAAAAGAAAGCATTTCCATTAACCGAATGGATACTTCCATCAGCCGTTCTACCCAATTGGATTATGCTATTCCGGCTTCTAAAATCAGCTCACTTTCTTCCGGTGAATTTGTGGGTATGGTGGCAGATGATCCGCATGAGAAAATCAGGCTCAAAACTTTTCATGCAGCTATTGTAAATGATGCGGAGAAATTGAATAAAGAAGTAGCTCGATACGAAAGCATTCCGGCGATTACAGATGTAACTTCTGAACAAATAACAGACAACTATTACCAAGTAAAGTTGGATGTGAAAAAGTTGATTGAAAAAGAGGTGAGTAGATTGAAAACGGAAAGGAGTGATTTGTAACTTGTTCTTTCAAAATTTACTTGTAAATAATATTAATGTCAATATTCCTTTTTTAAGCAATCCTGATAAGTTGGAATAGGTTGTTCTCTAACTATTATTTTTAATTCATCCGGTCTTGAATTTGTTGGAATTATAACTGAAACTATACTACTATCAAAAAGCTAGCTTAACAATCAAGAAGTGTTAGCAAATAATTGTTGGAAATAACAAAGTAAACACGGGAAAAATCCCATCCCAACCACCGTTATTTTCACCGGCTTATATAGTTATACCTCTCTTATTTTTGATGTTGTAACAAGATGAATATTTCAGCTTATTATTAATACCTTCAAAACAATCGGCTATGAAACAAATCTTACTACTTGTTTGTGTTTTTTTAGTGTGCCACTTTACTTATGCGCAATTGTTGGGTTCTGATGCTCCATTAGCATACAGTTATCCTGCAACTGACCAAGCTCATACTATA
>CAXTDG010000671.1:0-2808 GCA_964242675.1 uncultured Chitinophagaceae bacterium | reverse complement strand
GGTAGAAGCAGCTGATCCAAACTTCTTGTTGGCTCGCTGCCTATGCTCCGGTTCGTATCCCCACAAACCGGAACGCACCCATACTTTACTCGCTGGTTTTCAAACCACGGGTAGCATTTGCAAAGGGTTCTTTTTGAGCCAGGCTATAATCTATCCATGAAGCATTTGTGGCGATGGCACCGTTCAACAGTTATTTATCTATTAGGCTTTACTGATGCGAAGAATGAAGGCTATTATGTAAAGGTGCTATCGCACACTTTCTGTCCCGGCAAAATGACGTTTCTTTGCGCCACCACTATAAACCATCAATCATACATGAAATTCGGCGTAGTCGTTTTCCCCGGTTCCAATTGCGATAGAGATATGTACGACGCACTCAAAGGCCTTGGCCAGGAAGTGGAAATGCTATGGCATAAAGACAAGGACATTTCATCTTTCACCACCGATGACTGTATTGTGTTGCCTGGTGGTTTTTCATTTGGCGACTACCTGCGTTGCGGTGCTATTGCCCGTTTTAGCCCTATGATGCAAAGCGTAATTGAATTTGCTAACAAGGGCGGCAAAGTGCTCGGCGTTTGCAACGGTTTCCAGGTGCTTTGCGAAGCTGGTTTGCTACCAGGCATACTACTCCGCAATGAAAGCCAGAAGTTTATTTGCAAAAATGTATGGATACAAAATGAAGGCGGCGAGGCCCTCAAAATTCCGGTAGCACATGGCGAAGGCCGCTACTATGCCGACGAAGAAACGCTGAATAGCCTGGAAAGCAATGGCCAGGTATTATATCGCTATGTAACTGGTACCGATGGTGCAAATGACTTTAACCCAAATGGAGCTATCCGCAACATCGCTGGCATTTGCAACGAAGGTCGCAATGTATTTGGCATGATGCCTCACCCGGAACGTGCCTGCGAACCGTTGCTGGGTAACGAAGATGGCCGCAAGGTTTTCCAGCACCTTGGTCTGCTCAATTAACAAGCCCTTCTCAACAGTACCCAATGGTCAAACGTAGTTTTGTCTGTACTTACAATTGATGACACAAATGAAGAAGTCTTTCTTTTCGCTGGTTTTGGTAATGCTAACTGCAATGACCATGGCACAGATAATTACTCCGGTAAAATGGTCTTATACCGCCAAGAAAATTGCGGACAAAACTTACGAAGTACACCTCACTGCCACTATTGATGAGGGCTGGCATGTGTACACGCTGGATCATAAAGGCGATATTGGCGTAGCTACCTCTGTAAAATTTGGTAACAATCCGCTGGCTACAATTAGTGGTGCTTTGCAAGCCAAAGGCAAACCGGTTAGCATGAAAGATCCATCTTCCGGCGAAATGGTAAAGTTTTATACCAATTCTGTTGATATTGTACAGGTGTATAAGCTGAAAGCTGCTGTAAAAACCAACATCACTGGTACGCTTGAATACATGACCTGCAACGACGAACGCTGCCTGCCACCCACCACGAAAACATTTTCCGTTTCGCTACAATAACTTTTAAAGAAGAGATGAGATATGAACGATGAGATATGAGATTACTGTCATCTCATAATTAATATCTTATAACTCATAACTTCTCAAAATGAAGCTTTTTACAACCTTTCTTTTTCTCCTTTTTGGATATATCGTAACTGCACAGGACGCACAGTCTGTGCAGTTTTTTATTTCACAGAAAAAGCTGACTGATACGTCGGCGGCTGTTAGCATTACAGCAAAACCTGCGGCTGGTGTAAAGCTTTTTAGCATGACACCTGCCAGCCAGGAACTGCCAGTAAATAGTACGGTAATGGCTGATAGCACCAATAAAATTCAGCCGATAAGCCAATGGCAGGAAGCCGGGAAACTGGTTACTGGCAAGGATTCTAGTTTAGGGGCTGATGTACGTTATTATACGGATAGCGCTATTTGGACCCTGAGTTATTCTACTAAAGACAGTGTTCGGCTGGCCTTTTTTGTAGATGCTTTTGTAGATAACAAAGGCTCACTGGAAAGTGTGCCCCGGCAAACGCTGAAGGTTACTTTGAAACCAGAAACCGGAACTAGTACTACAGGGAATACTGCTACTGCTATTTCGGTAGAAAAAAAAGATGGCGGTTTATTAGGTCTTGGATTAACAGCACTATTACTTGGTTTGGCGGCAGTATTTACGCCTTGCGTTTTTCCGCTGTTACCTATGACGGCCAGCTTCTTTACCAAAAAAAGTAAAACACGGGCCGAAGGAATTAAGAAAGCATGGCTCTATGCCTTCTTCATCATCTTCATTTATACAGTTCCAGCGCTATTGCTAGTTGCTTTTTCCAGAGACCCGAGGCCTATTTACCAGATTAGTACCAGCACTACGGCCAACCTGTTATTCTTTGCTGTGTTTCTCACATTCGCTATTTCTTTCCTCGGTGCTTTTGAAATTACATTACCATCTAGCTGGACCAACGCTGCCGACAGCAAAGCAGGTGGAAAGAATACAACCGGTATTTTCTTCATGGCGCTGACCATGGTGATCGTGTCATTTAGTTGCACTGGCCCATTTGTAAGCGGCATGTTAGTAACGACGGCGCAGAGCGGTGTTGGCTTGGCCCCCCTAATTGGTATGCTGGGTTTTGGAACTGGTTTCGCTGTACCATTTGCACTAATGGCAACCTTCCCTGGCTTGCTGAACAGTATGCCTAAAAGCGGTGGCTGGCTCAATAGTGTAAAAGTGGTTTTTGGTTTTATTGAACTGGCATTGGCCCTCAAATTTTTTAGCGGTGCCGATCAGGCCCAGCACTGGGGTATTTTAAACAGAGATGTATTCATTGCTGCCTGGGTAGTGC
>CAXTDG010000670.1:0-2809 GCA_964242675.1 uncultured Chitinophagaceae bacterium | reverse complement strand
GCCCTAAGAAAAGCCTAATGATAATTGGACCGGCTGCTATAACCGCCGCCCTTACAGAAGGCAAGGCCATTGAGCGTATTTATGTGCAAAGCAATTTTCGCCGGCCCGAACTAGACCAGGTGCAGGCGGCTGCAAAACAAGCAGCCGTTCCGGTAAACCTGGTGCCAATTGAGAAGCTAAACGGCTTCAATGTGCCGGACCACGGCGGCTGCATTGCCATAATATCAACCATACCCTACCAAAATTTGCAGGACGTAATTTCTCAGGTAACCGACAGGGGAGAAGCACCGCTGTTTTTGATACTCGATGGCATTACCGATGTGCGGAATATTGGTGCCATGGTGCGTACCGCTTACTGCTGCGGTGTTCATGCATTGGTCATTCCTGATAAAGGAGTAGGTGCTTTGAACGAAGATGCGATGCTTACCTCAGCCGGTGCGTTGGAAAAATTGCCCGTTTGTCGGGTTGGAAGCTTAATGAAAGCCGTGGATGAAATGCACCTGAACGGAATAAAGGTTTACGCCAGCGATATGAAAGCTGAAAGCAAACTCAATACGCTACCGCTAAACGAACCTGCAGCCATTGTAATGGGCAGCGAAGACAAAGGCATTTTTCCGGCGCTGATGAAAATATGCGATGCCGCTTTTGCCATACCTATGAAAGGCGATTTTGAATCGCTAAATGTGTCTGTTGCTGCCGGTATGATTTTGTATGAGGCTATGACGCAGAGGGAGAAATTATGAAAGATGAGTGATAAGAGATAAGTGCTCTTCAGATTCAGGTAACTGATTCTTCTTTCAACTCATAACTTATCTCTCATAACTTATAACTTTCTTAAACATGATCGACCAAATTCAAATAGTAGAGTGCCCACGGGATGCCATGCAGGGCTGGGGTAAACTCATTTCAACCAAAGAAAAAATAGCTTACCTACAGGAGCTACTAAAAGTGGGTTTCCATACGCTGGATTGCGGCAGTTTCGTTTCGCCGAAGGCCATACCGCAAATGGCGGACGCCGAACAAGTAATAAAGGCGCTGGATGTAAGTGCCACCCAAACCAAACTGCTGGTAATTGCTGCCAACGAACGGGGTGCTGAAAATGCTACGATGCATGAAAATGTAGCCTACATCGGATTCCCGTTTTCTGTGTCGCCGACATTTCAGAAACGCAATACGAATAGCACCATTGAGGAATCGTTAGATAGGGTAGAAGCTATGCAGGAGCTCTGCATTAAAAACGGAAAGCAACTGGTAGTGTATTTATCCATGGCATTTGGAAACCCGTATGGCGACGCTTATGCAGAAGAGCAGGTGGTGGATTGGGCGCAAAAAATAGCAGCGCTGGACATTGATACTATTTCCCTGGCAGATACCGTTGGCGTATCTACTGCCCAGCAGGTAGGTAGCCTATTTAGTAAAGTAAAAACAGCTTTACCGGATATTGAGGTTGGCGTTCATTTACATGCTACCATTTACGACTGGCAGGAAAAAATGGCTGCGGCGCTGGAGGCAGGTTGCCGCCGCTTTGATGGTGCTTTGAAAGGAATTGGTGGCTGCCCTATGGCTGGCAATGAACTGGTTGGCAATATGGATACGGAAAAAATAATCAACTATGCGGAGCAGGAAAACTTTCGCACTACCATTAACCACTCAGCTTTGCGTTATGCCAGTAGCTTAGCGGCAAAGTTATTTGTGGAAGCCCCCTAAATCCCCCAACGGGGGATTTTTGAACAGTAACATTCTGAATTTATTCTAGTAAAAGAGAAGGCATCCGCCATGGCGGATGCCTTCTCTTTTATAATTTGTATTATTCTTTGTGTCAGTATAGCCCAATAGATAGACAATTGTTGAACGGTGCCATCGCCAGCCTCATCCGCCTTTCAGGCATCTTCTCCAATAGGAGAAGGGAAATGGATGCAATTGCGTTTTCAATGGATAGGTAATAGCTTGGCTCAAAAAGAAACGTTTGCAAATGCTACCCGTGATGTGAAAACCGGCAAAGGGGCAACCACAGCATTAGCAATTGTCAATTGCTAATAAAAGCTTCGTCGGTTAGTGCGGTTCCAGAAATATACCATGATGAAACCAACCAGTGCTCCACCCAAGTGTGCCCAACGGGCAATGCCACCACCGCTGTGCCGTAGCACCATCATTAGTTCGAAAGCAATGTAGCCCAACACAAACCACTTGGCTTTGATGGGGATGAAAAAATAGAGGTATAAATACGTGTTAGGATACAAATAACCAAACGCTGCCAGGCAACCAAATACGGCACCAGAGGCACCCAATGTAGGCGTACGAAGCATTATCTGAATGATACCCGAAGTTTCATCAACAATAGCCGCACTAAAATTACGAGCCATAACCGGATCAGAAGGCCAGTTTCGGGTCATTTCCAAAATCTGATGTTTATCAGCACTCACGAAAGCACCATTGCCCATTAGTTCGCTAAAATTGTGTTGCGATGGGTTGTTTTTAAATGCAATAAAATCGTTTATCAGCCCATGATACTCCCAACTAAGCGAAGCCAGATGCAAGCCAGCAGCCCCTAAACCGCAAACCAAATAGAAAATAAGAAAGCGCCTTGGACCCCATACATTTTCGAGGATGCTGCCAAACATCCAAAGCACAAACATGTTGCTAAAAATGTGGATGAGGCTACCGTGCATGAATAGGTGCGTCACAATTTGCCAGGGCCGAAAAAGCGGACTTTCGATACTGTGTAGGGCAAATGTGTTGGTGAGTACACCAATTTGTGGTTCCAGATCGCTGCCGGGCTGGATGCCGTCGTACACTATTTGGGCTAGAA
>CAXTDG010000669.1:2270-2812 GCA_964242675.1 uncultured Chitinophagaceae bacterium | reverse complement strand
GGTACAGTTTCTAATACCGGGTTACTGTTGGGTGCCAATCAACCTGCCCTTACCGATACTACTGTGGTAACTGAACTAAGCCCCCGGCTGCAGACCCGCCTGAGTCAATTGAAATATATGCCTTATGTAGTACCACACGAACTCATCCATTTTCAGCAGAAAGGTATTAAGGGAGATACAATTACGTTGGGCTACGCTATCAATGAAGGCATGGCCGATTTTTTAGGTGAATTAATTAGTGGCCAGGTTCCTGATCTTCCCTTATTCGTTTGGGCTAAAGGCAAAGAGCAACGTATCTGGAATAAGTTTACAGCAGATATGTACCTGAACCGTTACGACAATTGGATAGCTAATTCTCAACAGTCGGGACCAGACAATCCACCCGACCAGGGCTATTGGATAGGCTACCAGATTTGCCGGGCTTATTATGAGCAAGCAAAGGATAAGAAACAAGCCATCAACGATATGCTGCACATTCAGGACTATCGAAAGTTTTTGCAGCAAAGTGGCTGGGAGCAAAAGGTGGCGAAGATGAAGGCTCC
>CAXTDG010000669.1:0-2260 GCA_964242675.1 uncultured Chitinophagaceae bacterium | reverse complement strand
ACCTCTTACTTTGCTTTCTTCATTTTGCAATCACAACGCTCATGTTCACCTGGATACCCGCCTATCAGCAACTGGCACAGCACCTGCTGCGGTTCGAAAACCGGCAGTGGAAGCTGATAACCGCCTTGCAGGCAATTGGTATTTCTAACCTGAGCGATGAAGATGCAGCGGGTAATACCGTTCCGCTAACGGAGATTGATGGCTTCACTTTCTTCCGCTATCTCAACCGGTATGGAAAGGCTAAACGCCTGCAACTACTACAAGCCCTTTGTACAAAATGGAACATTTCGCCCCTACCGGAAGATGTGGATGGATTGCCAGAAATTAGTGCTTTGAACGTATGGCTGTTCCCGGCAAAAGCACAGCGTACAAAAGGAGAAATACAAACACTGTGGACATTCTTTAAAGCGGTGCTAAACGATACGCTTACCGATGAATTATTTACTGAAACACTAGCCATTAATGGCACCAGAAAAGTGAAGCTGACAGAAGCTATTTACCTGCTGCGGCCCGACACTTATTTGTGCCTCAACCGCACCGTAAAATCGTACTTGCAAAGTGCTCATTTACCTACAGAGTTTAGCAGCCTTTCCACCTATCTTACTGTCATTCAAAAAGCAAAAGAGGTTTTCTCAAAATCTTTCCCTGAGATAGTGAAAGCGGCGTATGAATTTGTGCCCCATTCTTTTGCAGATACGGTGGCTGAAGAGGAAATTATATACCATTCTGCTAAGCCAAAAGAAACTGCTAGTGAGCCGTTGAATATTCTTTTGTATGGTCCACCGGGTACGGGTAAAACCTATACCGCTATTGATAAAGCATTACTAATAACTGATGTTTCCTTTTACAAAGAAAATCAGCAGAACCGCTCTGCTATTACACAACGCTTTCAGGAATTAACAGTGCAGGATTACAACCACCCGCAAGGGCAAATTGCATTCTGCACCTTTCACCAAAGCATGAGTTATGAAGATTTTGTAGAAGGGATAAAACCTGGTATGGGTGAAGATTCCGCCCATTTACAGTATGGGATTCAGGATGGTATTTTTAAGGTGATGACTCGTATGGCGCAGCAGGCTCTTGAACAGAAAACTGGACTAAACTATGTACTGATTATTGATGAAATAAACCGGGGTAATATATCTGCTATTTTTGGCGAATTAATTACGCTGATAGAAGACAATAAACGCACTGGTCAGGACGAGGCATTAATCGTTACGCTGCCTTACAGCAAAAAGCCGTTTAGTGTGCCACCTAACTTATATATCGTTGGCACCATGAACACGGCCGACCGTAGTGTAGAATCGCTGGACACAGCCTTGCGGCGACGCTTTGTGTTTGAAGAAGTAGTGCCGCAGCCCCAGTTATTATCGCCACAGCAACTCATTAGCCGATTATATGCTCGGTATGCAGATGTTTCCTGGAACGATGAAACCTTCCGCAAAGCAGCTGATGCGCTGTACAGCCTGTTAGGAATTGACCCGGCGTTTGAGTATGTGATACGAGATAAAAACGATGATGCAGATGCAGATAAAGTAATGGCTTTATCTGAAACTTTATTCAAATGCGTGAATCTTGAAAAGCTGCTAATAGCCATTAATAAACGACTTGCAGTATTGCTTTCTGCCGATCATACTATTGGCCATGCCTGGCTGATGGAAGTATATAGCCTAGCCGATTTGCAAAGTGTTTTCAAGCACAAAATTATACCGCTGTTGCAGGAATATTTTTTTAATAATTACGCTAAAATAGGATTGGTGCTGGGCAATGCTTTTGTAAAACAGGAACCTGTACACAAAGGCGTTTTTGCCACCTTTACTGATGTTACAGAAATGGCCAGTGACTACACAGATAAAATAAAATACATATTGGTGGATGCAAGCACTTTATCAATAAAGGCGTTTTGTTCAATTTACCAATAAGTAGCTTGCTAGATTAATTACAACCCTGCATTGCCGTTAATAATGGTACATTACAACCATTCATATCATTCTATGGATTATCACTTTATTGGAAAACGTTTTTAATACCCTCATCGATAGCTTTATTGACAATAAAGTAGGCATTGCAGAAAATTTTTTAAGTGAATCGCTAGCTTCTCATTTGAAGGAAAATCTAGTCAGTCTTTATAAAGAAAAATTACTGCACATAGCAGGCACCGGGGATAACAAGCACCTGCAACACAGCGGCTTTCGGAGCGATATTATTTACTGGCTCGACAGGGAGCACAACAACGTGTATGAGAATCGTTTCTTCGACC
>CAXTDG010000668.1:0-2821 GCA_964242675.1 uncultured Chitinophagaceae bacterium | reverse complement strand
GAACAGAAGTGTAGGCAAGAAGAGCAATACAAGGCCCGACCAAAGAGTGCCAAGCAGGTAGAAAAGGAAAAATTACAACAGGCGGCAGATGAAATGAAGCAGAAAAACATCAGCACCATCTACCGGCAACTGGCAAAACTTTTCCACCCAGATCTGGAACGGAACGAGGACCGCCGCCTGGAAAAAGAAGTGCTGATGAAGCAACTGACCGAAGCCTATGAAGCTAAAAACCTGCACGCCCTACTGATGCTGGAACTAAAGTGGATTCACAATGAAAACAACCATATAGAAACCCTGAGCGAAGACAAACTAATCATTTACCTGCAAATACTGCGGCAGCAGGCAGTTGAACTGGAGCAGGAAAAATGGCAGATGCTGCATCAGCCCCGGTATCATTTATTGGTAGAAAAATATGGCTTCCAGCCACTGACCTACCCGGTAAAAGCAGTGAAGGAAGACATTGAAAATTTGCAACAATTCAAAGCCACTTTTGAAACTGATATTGCTGCCATACAATCGTCGCAGGCCTTGCCCCACCTGAAAAAAATGGTGCAGGAATGGAAAGCAGAACAAGAAGAAAGGAACGATGATTTATTCAGAATGTTTCAGGAAATGTTCAGATAAAAAACCAGGCCCGCAGCCCCCTCTAAACCTCCCCCAACGGAGGAGACTTCAAAACCGTGGGACTTTGAGGTTGTATCCGCTTCTTTGTGCACTTCTTCGCTATTATCTTCTCCATTTCTCTCCCCCGTTGGGGGAGGATAGGTGGGGGCCCTTTTCCACCCCTTTATGCGGTTGCTCACCGCTATACTCATAAATACTTTTGTTGTAAACGAAACAGGCAATTAACCCTGCCTTTAAAATAAAAGTGATTATGAAAAAAACATCTTTAAAATGGCTTGGAATTGTTGGCATGATTGGAGCTCCTGGCCTCTGGCTCGAATCTTCTTTTTACGATATAGAACACCACCAGAATACTTCCATCGGTGGTGTATTCGATCTGCTATATATGATTGGCTGGATGTGCAGTGTATATGGTTTACTACAACTGCAAGCTGCTGGGAAAAAACGCAGTGGCAATATCATTTTATACATTCAGTTAGGCCTGCTGGCAGTGGCAAACATCTGGAATGTGTGGGAAATAATAGACCCTACTAGTACGCATCCTATCTATCAGGTGCTGGATAAATTTTGGCCTGCCAGCAATCTCTTTATGATCGTTACGGGCATTGCCGTAATAGTAGCTAAATGGCTATCTGGTTATCAGCGTTTTGTTCCGTTGGCAGCAGGGTTGTGGTTGGGCATTACCTTTTTTGCATATACTACTTTCGGCGATAATAAAATATCGTTCTACATCATGAATGTTTACTCAACCCTTATCTGGTTTTTAATGGGTTGGGTAGTGTTCCAAAATGGCAGAAACAAATCAGTGCAGCAAGTGCAACCTAAAAGGGTAGTGGTACCTAAAAATCAAACCCATAACTGGCTGGAAGAAGTAGAAGAAACCTACTTATAATCGATCAAAGGGCATCAACTAAACACAAAACGAAACGGCGCATGAATATCATGTGCCGTTTTGCTTTTATAATGCCGGGCCGGTGCAAACAATTATGTTTGTTACAAATAGATGCTCCTTAAAAGAAGCGTCTTACAAAAAACTCAATTGCAAGCCATGATCTTTTGGGTGATACTGCTGGCCATAGCACTACAGGTATTTTTTACCACAAAAAAACTCAGCCCTTTTCTATCGCTGCTTGTAGTAGCCGTAATAGCAGGTTTTCTGCTCGGCATGTCGCCAACGGCAGTACTGGCGGCTATCGAAAAAGGTGTAGGCAGTACGCTTGGTGGGCTGGCACTCATTGTTTGCCTCGGCGCTATACTAGGTAAAATACTGGAAGAGTGTGGCGCAGCAGAGCAGATTGCTACAACACTGTTGAGTTGGTTTGGCCGCAGATACATTCAATGGGCCGTAGTCATCACGGGTTTCATCGTTGGCATTCCGCTGTTTTATAATGCTGGTTTTATCATCCTGGTGCCACTCATTTTTACTATTGCCCGTAAGGCAAATTTGCCCTTGTTATATGTGGCTATTCCCATGGCGGCAGCTCTGTCTGCTACGCATTGTTTTTTGCCGCCGCATCCGGGGCCGGTTGTGTTGGTAAATGCCTTAAAAGCCAACATGAGCAACACCCTTTTATACGGCCTGTTGCTCACCATTCCGGCGGTTATTATTACCGGGCCAGTGCTAGGTAGCATTGTAGGTAAAATGAAAACCAGTCCACCCCAACTTTACAGCACAAATGAGCCGATTGAAAGAGCGTTGCCAGCAGTGCTGCCCAGTTTTGGGATTGCATTATTACCCGTTGTTCTCATTACAGCCGCAGGTATTTTTAAATTCATTTTTCCGCAGCAAAATGGCCTTACACAAGCCATTGGTTTCATTGGCGATTCTACCATAGCACTATTGCTATCTGTGCTGCTAGGCATCTGGTATTTTGGCCTGCGAAGTGGCAAAACCATGAAGGAATCTATGCAGTGGGTAAATGGCGGCGTATCTGGCATAGCTATGATTTTGCTCATCATTACCGCAGGTGGCGTGCTGAAACAGGTACTCGTAGATAGCGGCGCTGGTACGTATATTTCTTCATTCAGCGGCCGCTGGCAAATGCCGCCACTGTTATTTGGTTGGGTGGTCACGGCTTTGTTACGGGTAACCGTTGGATCCGCAACAGTAGCAGGTATTACAGCCGACGGCATCGTGGCTCCACTAGTAGCAGCAGGTGGTGTTTCGCCCGAAATAATGGTGCTGGCACTTGGCACC
>CAXTDG010000667.1:1612-2835 GCA_964242675.1 uncultured Chitinophagaceae bacterium | reverse complement strand
CTTTCTTTGTTGGCCCACAAGGATTCGAACCTCAACAAACAGTACCAAAAACTGGCGTACTACCGTTATACTATGGGCCAATCCTGTAAAACAGGGTGCAAAAATAAAGGTGCAGCCATAACGAGCCAAATTTTTAACCGGAAAAGAAATGGGCTTTTTTCCCATTTTTTGCGTAATACCCCCCGCACCTCTTTTTCTTATTTCAAATGCTGCAATAGCAAATCATTAAAGTTTTGCAGCGATGATATCTTCAGGTCGGCAGCACCCCAGCGGCTCTCGTTTTGCTGATGAGGCGCTGGTACTACCACACATTTCATTTTGGCGGCTTTGGCTGCTATCAAGCCGTTAAAAGAATCTTCGAAACAAAGACATTCCTGCGGCGGCACGTTTAATTCGGCTGCACAGTTGATGTACACCTGTGGGTGCGGCTTGCCATAGTCCAGATCTTCAGCAGTGGTTACAGCGCTTACCACTTTATCTATACCCAGCATTTCTATCACCGTATCGGCCAGTATGCGGGGCGATGAAGTAGCTACACCAATAGTGCAGCCTTTTCGCAAAAAGTAATCTATAATGTATGGCACGCCGGGCATTACGTTGCCCCGCTGAATGATTTTGGTTCGCACCTTATCTACAATATCGCTTACGGCGGCAGGCTGGTAGTGGTAGGGCAGCTCGAAATGCCGGAACCAGTGGTCGATAAACTCTTTTGTACGCAAGCCGGTTGTGGTTTCGTATTCTTTAAGGGTCAGCTTTACGTTGAAAGGCTGTAGCACTTCCTGCGTAGCTTCTTGCCATATGGGTTCAGAGTCTATCAGCAACCCATCCATATCAAAAATAACAGCACTGATTACCAGCATATATAAAGTGTATAAATTAATTCAGGGTCAAGCAAATACTTTGGACGTTGAAGCAGATAGGTTGGCAGCGAGCAATTAACAAGGAAGGTTAATCTAAATGTTACAACTTACATTTTGTCTGTAAGCCGATGGGGTTAAGATTTTCCTGTTAGCTGCTAACTACCTTCTGTTTTCTACCGACAGAATTGTTAGCAGAAAATCAAATATAAGTGGGTGCAGGTATCTCCGTCACTAAATTTGGTAAGCGTACTAACAACCTCTTATAACAAAGCGTTAAGGCTGGAAGGTTCACGTTTCGTTCATTTTTATTTTTGAGTATTTGGGCTACCTTGCCGCCACAAAACACTATCAAAAAATGGCAAC
>CAXTDG010000667.1:0-1602 GCA_964242675.1 uncultured Chitinophagaceae bacterium | reverse complement strand
ATTTAAAAACCGACCGCTACTACCTGATTCGGGAGAATGGCTCGAAGGATCTTGTGCTGGCTTATGTACTGATGGAAACAGAGAAAGCGGTGTTTCTGGAATTTGAAGATGAACTGGAAACCATGGTTTGGCGCAAGAAAAGCGACAGCCTGGAGGAAATTGTAGAAGAACTGACTGAAGAACAAGCTGACCTGTACGAATCTATTGTGTACGAGGAAGAAGAAGAGGACGGATTTTCGTGGGAAGACTTGGAAGAAGACGACGAAGACGATAGCGATGACGACGACGATGATGATGACAGCGGCGGAAGTGGTGGACGTACCAAAACCCGCAAACTGTTCAACTGAAGTAAACTTTGTTTGAATTAACAATAAGCCCCTGCCAAAAGCTGGGGCTTTTACTTTTTAGTTCGTCATGGGGAGGTTCATGCTGAAGCCACCTCAAGAGCATGTATCTCTCTAATAATAAGGTTGCTTCGTCGGGCAGGAGCCATTCTCGCAAAGGCGAGAGGGATTGACTTCAATTGATTTTTAAACACTTATTTAAACTACTCAAATCTCATTTTGCCGCAGGCTACTACCTGCAACTGGCTGCTTGGTTGCCCTACCGGCAATAGCCAATATTGCTACAAAAAGTGCTACTGCGCCACAGAAGTAAAGCCCCAAGCCTGGGGCAACTTCCGTTGACAAGAGACTACCCGGTAAATTAACGGACAGCTTTTTCATCTGGGCAATATCGTATACAACTGAAAAAAGTGTGATTGCTGCCAGCGCAATAATAGCTACCTTTTTACCCATAGCAATAGGTACAAGCCGCTTACCGACCACCACCAATATTATGATGAGCCCAAAGCATACAGCTGCAATCCAGCCATCGCCCAACTGCATAGCATTCAGCAGCAAAGGCGTATCCATACCAGCCGCTTTTGTGGTAACGCCCAATAGGGTTTCCGTCTTCCAGGGGAGATAAGCGGTGCCAATGCCCAGTACAGATGCCAGTGCAATAAGAATTCTGGAGAAATGCATGATGATAGTTTAGAACCGTTTGAAGATACTGGATACGAACAAGATGATGGGTAACGCCAGGGATTTGCTTGCCAAACATTAACGATAGCCTATGGTTTTTAGGCTTGCCTACCTTGCAGGCAGCACGCCTCCTACCCTACTTTTGTGCCAGCATGAAAAAGCTTGACTGGTACATCTTAAAAAAGTTCATCACTACATTTCTATACGCCTTGCTGGTGCTCAGCATCATCACCATTGTAATTGACCTGAGCGAAAAAACAGATGACTTTGTAAAGAGCGGACTATCAACCAAGCAAATCATATTACAGTACTACGTCGGTTTTTTGCCGCACATCGTAGCTATGATTTTTCCACTGTTCGTATTTATTTCGGTTATCTTTTTTACTTCTAAAATGGCGGGGCGTAGCGAAATTGTAGCCATACTGGCTAGCGGTATATCTTATCGCCGCTTTTTGTACCCCTACTGTATTGGGTCCGGGCTGCTGGCACTTTCCTTGTTGTTTGCCTACCGAAATGTATGGCCCCCGGCTAATAAAATCTTTTCTGCTTTCTATAATAAATACATACACAACTCAAG
>CAXTDG010000666.1:0-2844 GCA_964242675.1 uncultured Chitinophagaceae bacterium | reverse complement strand
GTAGAAGCCGGCTCCGGTAAAAAAAGAGACCTCCACTTTGCAGTCGTTTCCAACCCTGAGTTTTTACGGGAAGGAACAGCGGTGTACGATTATTTTCATCCGCCGGTTACGCTTATCGGTACTGCGTGCAAAGCCGCCGCCGAAAAAGTGGCATCGCTGTACAGGTACCTGCCTGCCGAAGTGGTGATTGCCGAAACGGAAGTAGCCGAAATTATGAAATATGTAAACAATTCCTTTCATGCGTTGAAGATTGGTTTTGCCAACGAGGTAGGCAATATCTGTTCGGCCCTGGAGATTGATTCGCATAAAGTAATGGACATATTCTGTATGGATAAAGTGCTGAATATTTCGCCTTATTACTTTAAGCCAGGCTTTGCCTACGGCGGCTCGTGCCTGCCAAAAGACCTGAAGGGCCTGAGTACGCTGGCACATGATCTGTATGTGGATGTACCGGTGATTGACAGCATTGATAAAACCAACCAGTTGCAGATAGAGCGTGCCGTGGATCTGATTCAGCAAACCGGCAAAAAGAAAATTTCATTCCTGGGCCTGAGTTTTAAAGCCGGCACAGACGACCTGCGCAATTCACCTGCCGTTACCGTAATAGAAGTGTTACTGGGCAAAGGCTACGAAATACAGATCTATGATAAAAACGTGCACATTTCCAAGCTTACCGGCACCAACAAGGAATACATTGACAAGCACATTCCGCACCTGAGCAAGCTGATGGTGAACCATGCCGGGGAACTGATTGACGGCGCTGATGTAATTGTGGTAAATAACCGTGAAAAAGAATATGTAGACCTGCTGCTGGAAACCGAATCGGCGGCTACCATTATTGATATGGTACGCCTGCCCGAAGTGTTACGTCAGCGGAACAATTACTGCGGCATTAACTGGTAAGTCCCTACTTCCATAAAATGAGCGCTTACGATGGGTGCAAATAGATACCCTATAATATCCTGAAAATTAGTTTGCCTATAGTACTGTTTTACCGACATCAATCCAATCCAAAATTTAATCCTATGAAAACCAATGAACAGTTATTTAAGAAAAAGCACATACTAATGGTGGTTGAAAACCTGCCGGTGCCTTTTGACCGCCGGGTATGGCAGGAGGCTAATACATTAAAAGAAAACGGTGCCGATGTATCTATCATTTGCCCGCAGATGAAGGGGTATGAAAAAAAGTTTGAGCAGCTAAACGGTATCGACATTTACCGCCACCCGCTGCCGCAGGAAGCCAACGGCGCCATGGGTTACCTGCTGGAATATTCGGTAGCGCTTTTCTGGGAGTTTGTGCTGTGCTGGAAAATTTACTTCAAGAAACCTTTTCACGTAATACATGGCTGTAACCCGCCGGATCTTATTTTTTTAGTAGCTATTCTTTTTAAGTTCCTGGGGGTAAAATATGTATTTGACCACCACGATATTAATCCCGAACTGTACATCGCCAAATATGAAAAAAAAGGTGCATTTCATAAATTTCTGATGGTAGCCGAGCGCCTCACATTTGCAACCGCTCATTACAGCATTGCCACCAATGAGTCGTACAAGGAAATAGCGATGCGGCGTGGAAAAATGCCGGAGGACAAAGTAACCATTGTACGTAGCGGCCCCAAGCTGGACCGGCTAAAAATAATGCCCGGTAATAAAATTCATAAAAACGGCAGGCACTACCTGGTTGGATATGTAGGCGTTATCGGCGGGCAGGAAGGACTTGATTTACTGCTGGCCTCCGTGCAGCATATTGTTCGGAAACGCCAGGATGTGCAGTTTGCCATTGTTGGCGGCGGCACCGAACTGGACAACCTGAAAGAGTTGACGGCAGAAATGGGCCTGAATGATTACATAACCTATTATGGCCGCACCGATGATGCTACCATGGTGGAAGTGCTGAATACAGCGGATGTATGTGTAAACCCGGACCGCCCTACGGAAATGAACAACCTGAGCACCATGAACAAGATCATGGAATACATGGCACTTAAAAAAGCAATGGTACAGTACACCCTTAAAGAAGGCGAACGTTCTGCAGGCCAGGCTTCATTATATGCAAAAAATACAGATACCAAAGATTTTGCTGAGAAAATACTGTGGCTGATAGACAATCCGCTTGAGCGTTTTGAAATGGCAGAATATGGCTATAACCGTGTCATCAACCACCTTTCGTGGGAGCATGAAAGCCGAAACCTGGTTTCGTTTTACCGGAATGTATTAAAGGTGGCGCCGGCAGTAGCCAGCCCAATTCCAATGGCCGAGCCGTTGATTATAGAAAAGGCAGTTGCTTCTTAACCCGGTATAGCTGTTACCAGTCTATTATAAATTTTCTTGCCAACCCTAAACCCGGCAATTCCATATGGTGCCTGCTGCTCTGTTTTTATCAAAAGACAGAGCAGCAGCACCATTTTTTAGGTTCTTTTCCAAATTCATTTTATGAACAGCCGCTTTATACGTCATTTACAATTATCGCTGGCAGCCCTTGACCTGATAGCGCTCAATGCCGTTATTTTTTTATGTGAATACCTGTTCAGTACCAATTTTGCCAATGGCAGCAATTATATTGATTACAATTATTTTAGAATTTTCCTGGTATTGTCCTGGGTGCTCATAGCTGCTATCTACAATATTTACCGGGAAAAATTTATTCTGTCGTTCGAGGTATTTACGCAACGTACCATGTACGTATTTGGTTGTTTTTTAGTAACCATCGGATTATATCTTTTCTTTTCCCGCCGGGTAATTATCTCCCGCAGTTATGTTTTGTCTGTAATTGGCTTAGTGCCGGTAGCATTGCTGATTAACCGGTTTCTGTACCTCGTTATCTACCAGTATTTCAAGCGTA
>CAXTDG010000665.1:0-2846 GCA_964242675.1 uncultured Chitinophagaceae bacterium | reverse complement strand
CGAAACTGATTGTAGAAGCGGATTCAAAGAATGGCAAGCCCTTTATTCCTTGGGCAGCAGAATCAGCCGATTTACCACAAACTAAATTAAAAGCATTTCCTACTGCCGAGGGTGGCGGTGCTTATACAGCTGGTGGTCGTGGTGGTAAGGTGTTCGTAGTGAAAACCTTAGCTGATAGCGGTCCCGGATCTTTTCGGGAGGCTTGTGAACAAGGCGGTGCAAGAATTATTGTTTTCAATGTAGCAGGTATTATTCAATTGAAAACACCTGTTATTATCCGTGCACCCTATGTTACCATTGCGGGGCAGTCCGCTCCAGGTGATGGTGTATGTATTGCGGGAGAATCGGTATGGATTAATACGCATGATGTGGTGGTTACCTACATGCGTTTCCGTAGGGGGGCTACTGAAGTTACTCGTCGGGATGATGGCTTGGGTGGTAATCCGGTTGGTAATATTATGATTGACCATGTTTCTGCCAGCTGGGGATTAGATGAAAATATGTCGATCTATCGCCATGTGTACAAAAAGGAAGGCGAAAAAGATGCAAAGCTTGCTACCGTAAATGTAACCATTCAGAACTCCATTTTCTCCGAAGGACTAGATACTTACAACCATGCATTTGGTAGTACGATTGGTGGCCACAACAGCACCTTCATGCGGAATTTATGGGCCAACAATATTGCCCGTAATCCTTCGATAGGTATGGATCGGGATTTCAACTTTGTAAATAATGTGATCTTCAATTGGTGGAATCGTTCTATTGATGGTGGCGATAATACTTCGCAATTAAACATCATCAACAACTACTTTAAACCGGGTCCTATTACACCGAAAGACAAGCCGATTGCGTACCGCATTCTGAAACCAGAATCAGGTAGAGCAAAAGAATTCAAAGACAAATTTGGACAGGCTTATGTAACCGGAAATATTGTTGAAGGATTTGATGCGGTAACAAAAGACAACTGGAGCGGCGGTGTTCAATTAGAAGACGTAAAGGATGCCTCCAATCGGTTAACAGAAGTACGGGTAGATAAGCCTTTTCCAATGGCGCAGGTGACTATGATGCCTACGCTAAAAGCGAAGGATTACGTGCTTGAAAATGCTGGCGCTACATTACCTAAAAGAGATCCGGTGGATGCCCGCATTGTACGGGAAGTAACGACTGGGAAAATAGAATATGTAGATGCACCCGATGCGGTAGTTAAAACGCCTTGGATCAAGCGTCGTTTGCCGGAAGATTCTTACAAAATGGGAATTATTACTGATCCAAAACAAGTTGGTGGCTATCCAGAATACAAAGGCACCCCTTATGCCGATAGTGATAATGATGGTATGCCAGATGATTGGGAAAAAGCCCATGGCTTGAATTCAAAAGATGCAAGCGATGCGGTGAAGGATGCAGACGGCGATGGCTACACCAATATCGAAGCGTTTATTTTTAAAATCGATAGTAAAGTGGCAGGAAAATCTGCTTCTAAAAAAACAACTGCCCGGTAAGCAGCAAGCTCGTTGATAAATAGTTTTATTCGTGCAACCCGCCTTATGAAAGCATCCGATGAAACCGGATAATTCATCAGGCGGGTTTTTAAATACAAAATTTTGAACAGGAATTTATTCAGCAGATTGAAGACGAAGGATAGTTTAAAACGGTTGTTGGCGCTACTGGCAATCGGATCTTTTACGGCAGGCTCTATTGCTGCACAAAAAAAAATACCACTGCCATCTCCAATTATAACCAGAGGAAATAGTATTTCTTATACACCTGATTCTTTAGGCAACCGTGTTCCGGATTTTTCTTATGCTGGATACAAGGGTGGCAATGAAATTATTCCTTATGTAGAAACGAAGATAGTTGTACCGGTAAAAACTGGCAATGCTACTTCACGTATTCAAACTGCTATTGATTATGTAACTCAATTACCTGTAGATAACAATGGTTTTCGAGGGGCAGTGCAACTTCAAAAGGGAACGTATCAATTAAAAGGTCGACTCAAAATTACAGCGTCCGGTGTAGTGTTGCGTGGTGCTGGCTTTGGTGCTGATGGAACAATATTACTTGCCTCAGGACTTGATCGGGAAACGCTGATAACTGTTGCCGGCAAAAATGACAGAGTAACACAGCATGCTCTAAAAATTATCGATGCTTATGTGCCGGTTAATGCGGCGCAATTTCATATTGCAAATACAGCCAATGTAAAAGTGGGTGATATGATTGCCATTCGCAGACTATCTACCCAAAACTGGATCGACTTATTGGGAACAAAATCTTTTGGCGGTGGCTTGTCGGCTTTAGGTTGGAAACCGGGAGATAGAGATATAATCTGGAACAGAAAAGTGACAGCTATAGATGGCGATAAAATAACGATTGATGCACCTATTACCACAGCTTTAGATACCACTTTTGGCGGCGGCACAATCAGTGTATATCACCAGCCCGGTACTATTCAAAATATTGGAATCGAAAATCTTTCGCTGCAATCTACTTTCGATAAAATGAATCCAAAAGATGAGGCGCATTGTTGGTTTGCCATTACGATGAATCATGTGGCAGATGCCTGGGTTCGGCAAGTGAAGTTTAGCCATTTTGCGGGCTCTGCCGTTGCTGTTTGGGAAAATGGAAGCCGCATTACGGTGGAAGACTGTAAATCGCTGGAGCCGGTTTCGGAAATTGGTGGGCAACGTAGAAATACATTTTATACCGCCGGTACGCAAACGCTTTTTCAACGCTGTTATGCTGAGTTTGGTTACCACGATTTTGCAACTGGTTTTTGTGCTGCTGGTCCCAACGCCTTTGTGCAGTGTTACGATAAACGTCCTTATGATTTTAGTGGCGCTATTGACAGC
>CAXTDG010000664.1:0-2847 GCA_964242675.1 uncultured Chitinophagaceae bacterium | reverse complement strand
GTGGTTGCATCATGATAAGTACGAAAACAAAGTGTACGTGCTGCCTAAGCATTTAGATGAAAAAGTTGCCCGCCTGCACCTTGCCAAAATTGGTGTAGAACTGGACGAACTGACCGACGCTCAATCAGAATACTTAGGTATTCCGCAAGCTGGTCCTTTCAAAACCGATCAGTACCGCTACTAGTTTTTTGGTATTAAATAGGAAGAAGCCTTGCAAAGCAATTTGTAGGGCTTTTTTGTGTAATGACCATTTTGCAAATAGAAAAAGCAACCCGCAGGTTGCTCTTTTTTTATCCGGGTCATAGGGTGTTGTAATTCTATTGTGAACAGTTAGGTATCAGGTAAACCATTTTAAAATTTCTTTCAAATAAGCCCGACTATAGAAATAGCCGGGCTGTTCTCATTTTATAAAAACCAATCCTTCTATTTAATCTTTTACTATGCGGACTGTGCTTAACAACTGTTCATCAGTGCCGTACACCTGTACGCTGTAAAAACCTTTGGATAAGCCACTGAGTATAAGATCTTCGGTGGTGCCGGTAGCCACTTTTGCTTGCAGCAATTTGCCCACTGCATCCAGCAGGCGAATGTTCATGCCCCGCTCTACACCAGTAAGGGTAGCTCTATCTTTAGCCGGGTTAGGAAATAATGCTAAGCTGATTTGGCTACCCCAGTTAAGCAGGCGCACTTCGGAGTAGCTCACTTTACCATCTTTCTCAGTAATTTTTAAGCGGTAGTAGTTAGCGCCTTTTATAGGGCTGGCATCAGTAAAGCTGTACGAACGGGCAGTAGTAATATTACCCAAAGAAACTACACTACCAATTTGTGTAAAGCTGCGGCCATTGGCACTCCGCTCAATAGTGTAAGTAGCAATGTTCTCTTCCTGGGGCACTTTCCAATTTAATACACCGGTATTTGATTGTTTAACTGCGGTGAAGTTGGAGAGTTGTACAGGTAATATAACCAGGTTGGCCGCACCAATAAAGAAGCCGCTGAAGCCGGTCACATTAAGAGATATTTCCCAATACTGATTGACAGTATTCCATACAATGCCACTCTGGCCTACGAATAGTTCTACAGCACTTGTACCATAGGTTGCAGGCATGCCTGTACCATCGCTGCTGGTGCCACTGTATTTAAATACCCGCAAACGGCCAACGCCACTTATATCGGTGGGGCCAGTAGGGAGTTTATTGTCAGCTCCAGCATTATTATAGGCATCAAACTCGGCCTGTTTGCAGTATAGTGTTACCCGGCCAGTGGCAGTGGTAGCGTTGGTGGCCGGGGTTATTTCCCAGTGGCGACTAATATATTTTGGACCACCTAGCGGAGTAGCATCTGTTCTTGAAAAAATGCTGTAAGACTCTACCCACACTTTAGCTGTAACATTTCCACTTACCGGATTATTGCCGTTTGATGCAACAGCATTGGAAAGGGAACAACCTGATTGATAAATAATTGATCCTCCGGAAGGAATGCTATTAGTTAGATTCAGTGCCAATGTTTGCCCAGTGGCTGGCATAGCGGGAGCAAGAGAGCAGGGGCCATCAACATGGCCAGGGGCCTGACAGTATATTTCATTCGTAAATCCCCCAATGTAAAAGCATACGAATGACAGCAAAAAGCGTCTAAAATGTTTCATGTTCAGATTATGATTTGGTTTGAAATAGAATATTTATTTACCGCCCAACTCTACCAGTCCATAGTTGTGGCCGCAGGTAGCGCAGTGGTAATACTGTTTAATATTGGGCGTACGTAGTAGCAGCCTGCACCATAATCCCATTTTCTGTTTCTCCTTTTTCAGCTCCATATCACTGCCACAGTAAGGGCAGTTCAGGTGCTTTACAGGATGGTTTACCAAAAAGCTATGTATATCAATCAGCGGCATTACTAATAGGCTGCAAGTAAATGAGCTTATGAGCTGCCGCTAAAACTTTGGGGTGAAACACCGGGTAGCTGGGGTAGAAAGTGGTGTTACAGGGATAAAGGACTACAGGAAAAAGAGGTAAGCGTTTCCTTTCAGGTATTTAGGTCAATGCTCCTTCTGGTAATTAGAAGAAGCTGCTTGGTGATTCAATAACATAACCTTTTACCAAAAGAAAAATGCTCCACTTAAGGAGCATTTTTCTTTTTTTATTCTGATAATATCAATCAATAATTCCCAATTTATCCAGCAACCCATTTAACCTGTCTTTACCTACCGGTACACGGTGGTCGCTGATTACCAGTTCATTTTCGTCAATCTTTTGTATGGCATTTAGCTGTACTATGTAGCTACGATGACAGCGATAAAAAGAGGCCCCGGGTAGTAGCGTTGCAAACTCAGAAATGGGAGAACGATGTAGTAGTTTATCGCCAGCATTAAAATGAATGGTAACGTAATTGCCTGCACTTTCTACAAACAAAATTTCGCTAAACAGCACTTTGGTAAATGACTGCTTATTACGTAGAAAAACTGCCTCCTGCTTAGGTTCAGTCTTTGAGGCATCAGCCTGTGTGGCTGGACTCACTACGTTGTAATTATTGAAAGCTACTTCAATAGATACAAATAATTCCTCTTTGGTAAAAGGCTTAATCAGGTAAGCATTGGGCATTACTTTTTTAGCTCTTTCCAGTGTAACCATATCACTATTTGCCGTCAGGAAAATAAAAGGCATTCGCTGTTTTTCATTAACGTAGCCCGCCACATCAATACCATCTTTTTTGCCACTCAGGTTGATGTCGAGGAGTACCAAATCTGGTTTTTCTTCCTGTAGCATTACCAATGCCTCGCTATAGCTGATGGCTATTTCTGTAATCTCATAGCCTATGTCGGTAAGGGTTCGGGCTATGTTATTGGCTATTATC
>CAXTDG010000663.1:0-2855 GCA_964242675.1 uncultured Chitinophagaceae bacterium | reverse complement strand
TCCCCCGTACCAAAGTATAGATTACCATCGGTACCAAAGTTTAGCTTACAACCATTGTGGTTGGTGTAAGGCTTGGTAATGGTAAGCAGTATTTTTCTGGAAGCCGGATCAGCCACGTTTGGATCGGTAGCCGATAAATGGTACTGGGCCAGTTCTACATTACCAGCGGTATTGTTGTAATACACAAAAAAGTAGCCATTGGTAGCAAACTGTGGATGAAATACAAGACTCAGTAAACCCCGTTCGCCACCAGCATCATACGTAATGCTACCCGCCAGATTAAGAAAAGGCGTAGCCAGCAAACCACCATCGTACACACGGATGGTGCCATTTTGCTGAACGATAAACAAGCGGTTGCTGCCATCTTTTGCATTTACAATATCTACCGGGGCCGTAAGGCCTGTAAGGAAAGAACTAAAGCCAACAGTTACTTGTGAAAAAGTAGCCGTAGCTAATAATAGCACTAAGCCAACGAAGTAGACTTTTTTCATAGGAAATTAGATTTGAGATATATTTAAAATCGGCAAAAACTGTTCCGCTTTGCTGCTCTTTCAAACAATCTAATTTTGAAAAACTGATTGGGTAAACATTGAAACCTGCCTATTGCAATTGTATATGGGAACTGATACTTTTATTCGCATTAATCATCCCTTTAAAACCCCGAACATGGCTGAATTACCAAGTGTATTCATTGCTTCTTCTTCCGAAGGAAAAGATGTAGCAGAAGCAATAGCACAAAACATAAATGAAGTTTGCGAATACCGCATTTGGAGTGATGGTTTTTTTGAGCCAGGCAAGTTTTATCTGGAAACATTGGAAGAATTGCCCAAGTACGATTTTGCTATCATGACGCTTACGAATGATGATAAAATGATTGTTCGGGGAACCGATTACAATTCTCCCAGAGACAATGTTGTATTTGAAATGGGAATATGCATTGGTAGCCTGGGCCGGAGCCGCACATTTTTAGTACTGGATAAAGACGCTAAGTTAAAAATGCCCAGCGACCTGGCCGGCCTTACTACAGGCGGCTTTAGGATGCCTACCAACGACCTGACTGACCTAAGAAATACCGTATCGTCTGCTTGTATTGATATTAAAAATGCTATCAGGAAATTAGGTGTAAAAAATGCACCGGTTGAAGAAGATAAAAACTGTTTCCCCAAAGACATAAAGGTGATAGAAAACGTAGGGTCGGTGCTGCAAAACCAGGTGTCGCCCATCATACAAAGCATTATAAGCAGTGGCGAAAACCTGGCGGTTAAAAACTTTGGACTGGATCTTCAAAACGTAATGACCTGGATGAAAGATTGTGTGCAGGCTGGGCAGTTTGATGGTGCTACTGTTTCATTTCAATGCTTGATTTTAAACCCGGAAAGCCCTTACCTAAAACCCTTGATAGATGGCGATAGCAATGTAGCGTCAGACAGTGTTACTTTTTCAATAGGATCTGCAAAAAAGTTTGCAGACAGCAAAACGCTTAGCCGTTTTTCGCTGGAGATGCGGCAATACGATATGCCGCCCGTTGCACATGGTTTTATTATCAACGATACCCATGTTTTTTTAAGCTTTACAGAAGTGAAAGATGGCAAGCTGATCGGCGGCATCAAACCTTATATTTACCTCAATAAGCAGCAGTCCGATTCCTCCTCCATAGCGCTGAACTATTTTACTTTTTTCAAAAGCTGGTTTGATGCTTACTGGAATATTTCTAATACCGTTGTAAATGTTGCAAAATAAGGATCTCAAAATCTTTGGCCACCGGGGTGCTGCCGGGTTAGCTTTCGAAAATTCGGTAAGCAGTATTCAAAAAGCAATAGCTATAGGCGTAGATGGAATTGAGATAGATGTATGGAAAACGGTGGACAATGAACTGGTTGTTTTTCATGATACCTACTTGGATAGATTGACGGATAAAAGCGGGTTGATTGTTGACTTGGATAAGGCTGCTTTGGATACCATCCGGTTGAAAAATGGGGAGCAAATACCCAAGCTGATAGATGTAATAGAACTGGTGAAAAACAGTGGGGTACAGCTACTGGTAGAAGTAAAATCTGAAGATGCGTTTCAACCTACTATAGAAATATTGCAAGTCAATATAGACAACTCCGAATTTATCATTGGTTCCTTCTTTCACGAATGCATCAAAAATGGAAAAGCAGCCCATCCTGAACTTCAGACTGCTGTTATGTTTGAAGGAATACCAGCAGGACTTGCTCAATATTTGGAAGAAGTAAATGCAGATTACATTGTTACCTCTATTGAAACATTTAACAAAAAGCTGCTGTATACAGTTGCAGCGCAGGGGCGAAAACTTCTTTTCTATACGGTGAATATGCCTGCTGAAATAGCACTGGCAAAAGATGCTGCACCGTATGGGGTGATTACCAATTACCCCGACCTTTTTACTCAAAAAAAGTAGCGCTTAGTTAGTGTATGTAAACATTAAGCAGAATTAGATGAAACTATTTGCCAGTTCAACAATTACACTGCTTCTTCTGTATGTATCAGTAGTTATTTTCCATCGCTCACTTTATAACTATTGCATCGTTTATGACAATCACCATTGCAAAAAATTCTGCTCATCCATTAGTAGTCAATCGGATTGGGTGTGGAACCATGCGGCTTACCGGCCCTGCTGTATGGGGCGAACCTGCTGACCGCCCCAAAGCATTAAGCGTGTTGAAAGAAGCCATTGCCGAAGGCGTAAATTTTCTGGATACCGCCGATTATTATGGCGAAGACGTAACCAATCGCCTCATTGCCGAAGCCTTGTATCCTTACCCGGCTGACCTGGTGATTTGCACGAAGGTTGGCGCTACCCGCAAGCCCGATAAAAGCTGGATACCCTACGC
>CAXTDG010000662.1:0-2868 GCA_964242675.1 uncultured Chitinophagaceae bacterium | reverse complement strand
CCTAAAATACAAAGGCGTTGACCTAGTTGACTGCTCCACCGGTGGCAATGTTCCGGGTGCAAAAATTCCTGTTGGCCCCGGCTACCAGGTCACGTTTGCGGAGCAAATAAAAAAACAGACCGGCATCCTTACAGGTGCAGTTGGTATCATCACCGAAGCCGGGCAAGCCGAACAAATCCTCACATCCGGCCAGGCCGACCTCATCCTGATTGCCCGTGAATCGCTACGCAATGCTTACTTCCCACTAACTGCTGCTACACAATTGGGCGATGATATAAAATGGCCGGTTCAATATGAACGGGCAAAGCCGTAATTGAGCACTTGACAACAGGCAAAAGAAATACAAATGAAAAAGCGCTTTGCACTAGTACAGGATTTTAAAAACGATAGCCCAATCCAAAACTGAAAATTCTGTTTTTAAATGAATTGCTAGCTGGCACTACGTTGTGGTCGGCAATGTCCGATATTCCTAACGTGTACTGCGCCATAATTACGAGTGGCGTTTTAGGGGGCACCACTGCTACACCACCTACGGCATCAATATCTGTGTTTTTAAAAAAACGGCTGGCATCACCAGTGCCACCAAAAGGCTGGCCATTAGTAGCTACAGCTTTTAACAATAGCCCAAATTGTGGCCCGGCATACAATTCCACCACGCCATTATCTGTAGGAACATACTTAAAAAATACAGGCACATTCAGGTAATTCAGGTGTAGGTCGCCAGCGCTTGTAGAAGCGCCTACCCAGTTGTAAAATATGCCTGGCGATATCCAAAAGTTTTTGTTGATCGGAGCATGACCTAATAAGCCGATGCCTTGCCGGACAAGAGAACTGTAGGTATTAGAAGTGCCGGCTTCAGATTCCTGAATGTTTGCAACGTTACCAATGAACCTTATTTCCCCTTTTCCTTTTGGTTTTTTGCCGGTTTGTGCAATGGTTGTAAAGCCGTAGCAAAGAAGGATAAATGCAAGCAGTGTTTTCATTAACGGGAGTAGTTTGGTTGGTAGATAAAGACCATTTTATAAAATGAAAATAAGAGTTCATCTAAAATTAAAAACAAAAAAGCCGGTGTTAATTACACCGGCCTTCTAAATTCTATTTCTATCTGTACTAATTGCCACTTACAAACGTCAGCAGATCCTGATTGAACTGCTGCATTTCAGTAGCAATCAAGCCATGTGGTTGTCCTTCGTACACTATCAACTTAGTGTTAGGCAACAGCTTTGCAGCCTGGTAGCTTGATGGTTCAATAGGAACGGTTTTATCAGCATCACCATGAATGATTAATCCCGGAATGCTAATGCCAGGCAACTCATTACGGAAATCTGTTTGGGAGAAAGAATCAAGGCAGGCAAGGGTTGCACGGGGGCAAGCTTGCAGGGCTAGCATCTGGCTCCACATCAGGAAAGGAGTGCTAACCGGGTGGCTTAGTAAGCTTACGCCATAAAATGTTTTACCAAAATCTTCCAGGAAAGCCGGACGATCCATTTTCAGTTTTTCTTTAAACTGGTCGAACATTTCCTGGGGCACACCATCCGGGTTATCATCTGTTTTTAAGATGTAAGGAATGATGCTGCTCACCAAGGCAAATTTTTTCACTTTATCGGTACCGTATTTCGTCATGTAACGGATCACTTCGCCGCCACCCATTGAGAAACCGACCAACGTCACGCCGCTCAGGTTTAGCTCAGTAATAATATCGTTCAGATCACTTGCCAGTGTATCATAATCGTAAGAATCACCCGTGTGGCCGGATTTACCAAAACCACGGCGGTCGTAGGCAATTACCCGGTAACCATTTTCAACTAATACTGGTGCAGTGTATTCCCAAGAGTCGCCGCTCAGGGGCCAGCCATGAATTAAGATAACTGGTTCACCACTACCAAAATCGGAATAGAACAAATGCAGGTCTCTTGAATTTTGAGACGCTTTAATGAAAGGCATACAAAAGTTTTTAGTTTAATAGAGACTAAACCATAACCAAAATGCCTGCCATCGCTGTTGGCACACTATAATCACTTAAAAAGGTGCTTGCCTCGTGGAGATAAATGCACAACAAGGCAAAGGAAAACCAGCAATAACCAGTTTGTTTTTGTACGTGACGACTGTTTAGCGATAATGTAAAATTGATATTACTCTCAATTGCCCAATGTTTGAAACTGTTCTTTATTGCCTATTGCTTTAAAAATGCTACTTAGGAGCTTTGCGGTAAATGTAAATAGCCACAAAAAAGAAGATGATATTAGGCAGCCAGGCGGCCAGTACAGGTGGAAAATTTCCTTTAGTAGAAAACATGGTTGAAAACCGGTCAATAAAGATGAATGCCACCGCCGCAATAATGCCCGTAGCCAGGTGGAAACCCATACCGCCCCGTACTTTTCGGCTGGCAACCGACACGCCAATAAAGCTGAGCAGGATAACCGATACCGGCGTGGCAATGCGGTGATGTTCTTCTACCACCAGGTCGTTGATGGATTCTGAACCTCGTTCTTTTAGCGTAGCAATATAGCGGCTCAGTTCCGGCGAAGTCAGTTTGTCCTTGGTGTATTCATCCTTTTTTATATCCTGCGGCTTAAAGTTTAGCGGCATGTAAAACGTATCCCGGTTCGAGACTTTTTCCCGCATTCCCGCTATTTGCCGTTCTATTACGCCGGTAAGCCGCCATTTCTGCTTAGCGGTATCCCATTCCAGCCGGTCGGCCCGCACATTGTCAACCAGCGTATTGTTCCTAACGGTTTGTATAAAAAAGTTGATGCCCGTTTTGGACCCCGTATCGTATTCCACCCTGGCATAGCGGGTGCTATCGGCCCGAAAGTAAATGGTGAAATTGGCTCCACTTTGCCCCGGAGCACTTGAGTTGTGTATGTA
>CAXTDG010000661.1:0-2868 GCA_964242675.1 uncultured Chitinophagaceae bacterium | reverse complement strand
GTCCGAGTTTGCTAACTATCCTTCGGTAGATGAGGTGTATAAAACTATTGGGCAACTCAGAGCTTTCGCTCAGGCTGGTGGCGCTACGTTAGTTGATTCGCCGATGGTAAATATTGAAGCGATGGATGGTAATTATTTGCTGCGTACAGCGCTGCCTATTAGCAAAAAACTGGATGCTACGGATGAAATTGGTTTTAAGCAAATGGTACTTGGGAAAACGTTATTAAGTAATGTAACTGGCGGTAAGCATACCGTAGAACAATCGTTGCTGAGTATGCAAACTTTTATTATGGATTATCGGCTGACTTCTCCTGCTATTCCTTTTCAATTATGGACAACTAACCGGCAACAGCAACCGGATAGTAGCAAGTGGGTAACGAAATTGTATTACCCGATTTTTTAAGGCTAATAAAGTTGAACTTATTTAGTTGCTGCCATTGTTACCGGGGCAGGTTCCATCTTTGCTATTTCCAGCTTCTTTAGCCCATTATTTTGTAGCAGACTTCCCAATTTATTATAAGGCTGATTTGGGAAAAAGAGTGACGTTATTACGGTAAGCCCATGATCAGCGAACAGCTCTACAGAACTGGCATCCAGCACCAACGAAAGATTCAACAAGTTGCTGGTTGCAAAACGTGGTGCAGTAGCTATTTTAGAAA
Organism: uncultured Chitinophagaceae bacterium; assembly: GCA_964242675.1. GTDB lineage: Bacteria > Bacteroidota > Bacteroidia > Chitinophagales > Chitinophagaceae > JAZKFT01. The sequence goes on along the minus strand of CAXTDG010000661.1, from coordinate 2,209 downwards.
ACTTATCGCTAAAATCTACTTTGCCAGAATGCGTACGATTGATGAAGAAAGATTTCTTATTGGCTTCATAACCTATCAGCAATTCTTCGCCAACAGCATTGCTAAACCGAAGCGTAAAATCTTTGCTGGCATCTGCCTGCAGATTAATACAGGCAGGGAATACCATATCGGCCGCAATTCCATTTTTTACCACAACTGGTTGCTCTGTTATATACTTCAATTCAGCTACCGGTTGCGATGCCAGATAGGTTTTATTTCCCACCTGCACCAGCTTTAGTTCCCTGGGTATTGTCATTGCATTGCGCCAGCCTTCACTTGCGGTAGGTAATTGATTGGCGTAATCCCAATTGCTCATCCAGCCAAGGAATATTTTTCGATTACCTGTATTGTTCCAGGTTATACCAGCGTAGTTATCAGGGCCATAATCTATCCAGCGGGTTTCTGTTTGGCTGGAAGTAAACCGGTGTCCATTAAAGCTTCCGATAAAGTATTGTGTCGCCGAACCTCCGTAGGGTCCGCTGGGGTTGATACTGGCAATAAGTACCCATGCTTTTTTCCAATTCGCATCCGTCATCTCTACCAGGTCAGGGCATTCCCATACACCGCCGTGTGCACCTACATTTTGTCCAAATTCGCTTTCCTTTTTCCACTGCTTTAGATTAGGCGATGAATAAAACGAAACCCGGTCTTTGGTGGCCAGCATCATAATCCATTTTTTCTGCGGCGCATACCACATTACTTTGGGGTCACGAAAATCCCGAATACCAGGATTGCGAAGTACAGGATTGCCTTTGTACTTTGTCCAGGTTTTACCATCGTCAGTACTATAAGCAATGCTTTGTGTTTGAAAAGTATCGGAAGTGTTGCTCTTTTCACCTACCATATCGTGCTGCGTAAAAACGGCTACCAGTGGTGCTTTGCCGCCTTTTCCAAAGCCTGAAGTATTAGCCGCATCTACTACAGCGCTACCGCTAAAAATAAGCCCGATGCTATCGGGATATAAAGCAATTGGCTGCTCCTGCCAATGCACTAAATCTTTGCTGGCAGTATGTCCCCAATGCATAGGCCCCCACACTATTCCATCAGGGTAATATTGGAAGAAAAGATGATAAACACCGTTGGAATAAACCATTCCGTTGGGGTCGTTTATCCAATGTTGCTTTGGCGAAAAATGAATTTTCGGACGATAGCTGTTTGATGACTGTGCTATAGAAATAGCAGTAAAAAAAACAGCAAGCAAATGCAGGCAGAAATATTTCATATTCCGGGTATAAGTGGCAAACAATTATGATAGAAAGAAAAATTCTGTGCCAGTAATAAATATAGTTGATATGGCAAAAGCAATTGTCTACTTCTCCTTCCAGCTAATCACCATCGTACTATCATTATTCTTCGCTAGCACATAGGCCTGTCGCTTGCCAACCATTAGTGAACGAATGTGTCGCACCTCGCCTTTTACTTGCAAACCATTCAGACTTTCTACCGCAAAGCCTCCTTTGCCTTTATTAATGAGCAGCGTTCCGAAATCGGCATCATAGCGACCCATCTGGATATTGTTATCGTAGTAATTACCTATCAGTAAAACGTCAGGCAAATTATCATCATTGGCATTTACTTGCACTGCATCCCGGTAGCAACTCAGTTGTGCTTCCCAAGGCAAAGCAGTAGTCGTAAAGTTTCCCTTCCCGTCGTTTATCAGTACCGCATTACTGAAATAATTGGCAGTAAAAATCTCGCTTCCTTCCAGCTTTTCTTTGGAGAAAATATCTTCAATACTCGCCTTTGCAAAATCATCAGCATATAAAAATTTCTTTTTGATAGCAGGCATTTGCTTTTGCAATTCGTCCTTATTAGCAAAGGGTAGTTCACGGCCATTTACATAGTACGTAAGCACCTGTTCCTTCTTTCCGTTGTCATCAAAATCATTATAGTACATCCGCACTGGCTGCTCGGCAGAGGCTTTCAGGCGACTGTTTTGCCCAAGATTGCCAGCAATAAAATCAAGGTCACCATCTCCATCAATATCTATCGGGGAAACATTATTCCACCAACCGGTTTTATCGGTTAAAACAGTCTTGGTAAAACTGCCTCTGTTGTTGATAAATGCTGTGATGCCGCCCCATTCGCAACTCACTACTAAATCCTTCTGACCATCCTTATTTACATCGCACCAAACACCGCTGGTCACCATACCGATATTACTTAATTC
>CAXTDG010000660.1:2166-2871 GCA_964242675.1 uncultured Chitinophagaceae bacterium | reverse complement strand
GACCATTGACAATTCACGATATTACCAAATAGCCATTATTGGCGGTGGCTTAGCTGGCTTGGCACTGTCTATACAAGCAGCTAACGCAGGCTACAGCGTGGTGCTGTTTGAGAAAGAGCAATACCCGTTTCACAAAGTTTGTGGTGAATACATTAGCATGGAAAGCTATGATTTTGTGCAACGGTTGGGTGTGCAATTGGAGGAATTGGATGTATCCAGAATCATAAAGCTTCAATTGTCGGATATGGATGGCCGGTTATATGATTTTCAATTACCATTAGGTGGGTTCGGCATCAGCCGCTACACATTAGATAATCAGTTATACCAGATTGCTTTACAAAAAGGTGTACAAATATTTACACGAACCAAAGTAAACAATGTGGATTTTATAAATGATGGTTTCACTATTATAACCACCGCCGGAAATTTCACCGCAACTATTGCTGCCGGAGCCTTTGGCAAACGTAGCAACCTAGATGTAAAATGGAAGCGGCCTTTTGCACTGCAAAAACCGGATAAGCTAAATAACTATATTGGTGTAAAATATCATATCCGTTATCCACATCCTGCTGATACGATTGCTCTACATAATTTTACGGATGGTTATTGCGGAATGTCAGCTATTGAAGACGGTAAATCCTGTTTGTGTTATTTAACTACCGCAGCTAATTTGAGTAATAACGGCAATGCCGTTGCTGCTATGGA
>CAXTDG010000660.1:0-2156 GCA_964242675.1 uncultured Chitinophagaceae bacterium | reverse complement strand
AGCACAATCCGGCGTTGGAAAAAATCTTTTCAGAAGCCGAATTTTTATAGACCGAACCACTCACCATTTCACAAGTAAGTTTTAGTAAAAAGGCGCAGGTGGAAAATGGCGTACTGATGCTGGGTGATGCTGCCGGAATGATTACACCCTTATGTGGTAATGGTATGAGCATGGCACTACACGGTAGCAAACTGGCGTTTGAAACCATCCATGCTTTTTTACAGAAAAAAATTACCCGCCCTCAAATGGAAAGGGCTTACACCCGTCAGTGGCAACAACAATTTGCCCGGCGGCTATGGGTGGGCCGACAGGTACAAAAACTATTTGGCGGAAAAAACACAACGGCTTTATTTTTAAAAACGATGAATGCGTTACCATTTATCGCTAAAAGATTAATTGCAGCTACGCATGGGAAGGTGTTTTAATCAATAGTCTGTGCAGTCCGATAGTTGGCAGTCAGCATTTTATTAAATAATGATTCTATTTATTGATTGGCTTTTGACTGCCGACTGCTGACTAATATGTTTGGCTGCTGACTTAAAATTTTTGTCATACAAAAGTCATTACCGCAATCCCTCTATTCTATTCAACGTTTGTCCATTAATTTTGCTGCATCCCATTTATGGCGCAATCACTATCTATACTGAATGAATCTATCCGGCAGGAGGCTATGCTGGACGAATTGAAACTGCTGCATCAGCAAGAAAAAATAGTTCCAAACTCAGTGCAGTACAGCATTAGCCGCTACCGCAAAATGGAAAGCTGGCAGATAGAGGACGTAGGTATGCTTACGTATAATTTTGTAAAAAAGAACAGCACGGAAAATAGCTTAGAGCTTAAATTTTGTACAGCCGGTAACCAGTATTGCAACCATGATGAGTGCGGTACGGGAGTTTGTAAAAAGGTAATAGCTGGCTGTAATCCGGCAACCGAAACGTTGGATCTTTTTACTTTTAAGTTCACCCCCTCTTACTTAGGCCAGTTTTTACACGGGCAGGCCACCGGCACCAAGGCGGAGCAAATTCTATCCTTCCAATACAGGCAGGCGGTAACGCATATTGTGCCACTGTGTGCCAAAAACCGCATGGTGCTGGAAAGCTTGTTCACCCATCGCTATACGAATAGCCTGGGAAATATTTTTCTGAATGCACAAATACAGGCATTGCTGCTATACAGCCTGGATTGCCTGTTTGGCGAAAAAGAAGAAGTGTTTGCCTGCAAGTTTCTGGCAAATGAAGGAGACCGGGATAAGATTATCAATGCCCGACAGATTTTATTGCAACATATCGGCGAACCCATTACCATAAAAGAACTGGCCCGTAAAGTAGCTACCAATGAGTGCTACCTGAAGAAGGGTTTCAAGGAAATGTTTGGTACTACCATCTTCGATTTTTACCAGGGCCAGCGGATGGAACATGCCAAATATTTGTTGTACGAAAAAAGCCTGAGCGTAACGGATGTTTCTGCATTGCTGGGCTATTCCTCCATTTCTCATTTTTCTACAGCGTTTAAAAAGCATACCGGCTTAAAGCCTTGTGAGTTGCTGATGCGGTAATAAAAATTTCGCACAAAGGCAACGAGAAACTATCCGCAGGCCGGCATCGCTTATCAGCGACCTCAAATATGACGATAGGCTGGGCGATGCCGTTCTTTATCTTGAACTTAGATAACTATCATCCATTTACAACCTTATCGAGTATTAAAAGTAATCCCCCCTTCAAAACTAAGGATGGCATCGCCCAATCATTCATCTGACTTATACTTGCTGCTAAGCGATGCCGACCTACAATCATCACTGCGAAAAAATTTCCGCTACCATCTTCGCAATTCTGCTTTGCTAAACGTCCAGCCGGGTGTAGCAATTACATTGGCGGAAGTGCTATACCAGGGCGATAATTTTTCATCATAAGGATTTATTACAATATGAATATCCTGTGCTGGCATAAAGCTTTGCAGCAAGAGGAAAACTTTTTCACCCTTGCTGTTTTGGGCTGTAGCCGCTACCAGCATAGCATGGCCTGGTGAGCCGCCATGTATAAATACATCGCCGGTTTGGATAGTTTGAATGTTGGTTACCGGCTTCAGTTGTGCCTGTAGGTTATAACTGCAGCACCAGTTAAATACATTATTCAGGTAGGTTTCCAGTTGTGGCCGGG
>CAXTDG010000659.1:0-2881 GCA_964242675.1 uncultured Chitinophagaceae bacterium | reverse complement strand
TAGAAAAAGACGTACACAGTCGTCTTTTACCTAAAGTAGATATGGCACCTCCTGCCGCCATAAAAGATCATGTACAAACGAAGGCAGCAGATGAATTAAAGCAAATGTTGAAGCCGGGTGCTGTGGCAGCATAATGGGTTTAGCACCGGTTTAGTTGATAAAACCAGACCGGTGCCGAAACGTTTGTGAATGTAGAACAGGTAGAAATGTACGAATAGATTCCCCCTAAAATCTAAACAGCTATGGCATATCGTATCTCGAAAAGCTGATACCAGCTTGCAGACTTTCTGCCTTTCAACTTTTTGAAAAGGTATAGCTGCATCCACAACCTAAATACTTACCTGCCATGAAAAACATTCCCGTTTTAATCCTATGTTTTAGCCTGTTTTTACTACTAAATTCCTGCAACAATAATAAGGCTGGCAGCAGTGAGCCAACTGCAAAAGAAGTGATGCCTTTTAATGAGGATAAAGATTTGACCGGCACTTTTACAGCCGATGGAAAAGCACTTAATGGTAAAGTAAGTACACAGGTTTTCCCCTCTACAAAAGAGTTTTCTGTGCTATGCCAGGATGATACAGATCCGAATAATTCAAGGCTGATACAGTTTGTGTTTAAAGACGAAGCAAGTGCCCGTGCCGGGGGCGATTTTAAAATAGTGTATGATGATATTATGTCGGCAGAAGGAAGCAACGAAATATCGTTTGCACTTGACAATACATACCATACCAGGGAAGATACCAAAGGAATGGTGACCATTAGTAAAGAGGGCAGTGGAAATGTAATAAATTTTGATGATGTGGCACTTACGGACAGCGAAAAAAAAGACGTGATTGTAAAAGGTAAAATTCCTTTTTAAGGATGAATGTTTAATTTCAGATAATGCTTCCGGTGGAATAATATTTACATACGTATTGCTAACATGCCTACCAATAAGCGAAAATATATTTACAACTATGGATAGCACTTCCGACAGCCAACCGCTATCTCTATTCGATAAGGCACCTGGCCTGATACCCTGGTACACGGGTAAAGTGATTCTTCTCAAACTCATCGCAGGTCAAAATTCTTATAGTTTCTACTGATTTAGAAGCTAAAAACCAGATACCTCTTTAGGGGTTAGGGGCTTGGCGATGCCGATTGACAACAATTTCAATTTCTTTCAAACACCTCTGGTGAGAAAACAAGCCAAGCCTACTTTGCAACACTCTATACATTATCAATAGTCTTCATGTATTTTTTAAAATAATCTAACTCAGCATCTACTGCCTGCTGTATCATCTCTCTGCCTTTTGCTTTGTCTGCTGTTAGACCGGGCCAGCCCTCGTAGGCAGCTATTCCGTAGTAGCCGATGCCGTACATATTATTACTGTCGGCAGCCATTTTATAGTAGTAGGCCGCCTTTTCTTTATCCTTCGCAATACCGGTTCCGTTTTCATAACATACGCCCAGGTTGGCCTGTGCTATTGCATTTCCGCCATCAGCAGCCAACTGGTACCAATGCACTGCTAATGCTAAATCTTTTTCAACAGCAACGCCGTTTTCATAAAACCAGCCCATATTAGCCTGTGCAAAAGCACTACCCTGTTCCGCTGCTTTTTGGTACCAATTGAAAGCAGTTTGTACATTTTTTTCAACGCCCTCTGCGTTGTTGTAGCAGATGCCCAGATTACTTTGTGCTCCTGCATCTCCCTGTTCTGCTGCTTTTAAAAACCACTTTACGGCTATTATATAATTCCTTTCCACACCGGTGCCTGTTTTGTAATACCAACCCATAGCGTTCTGCGCATCGGCATAGCCATTGTCTGCCGCTTTGCAGTACCAATCGATAGCCTTGTCATCATCCTTTGCCACCCCATAGCCCTTGCTGTAACACAAGGCTACATTAGCTCGTGCAATAGCAACGCCCTGTTCCGCCTCCATGTGAAACCAGTGAAAAGCCATTTCCTCATTTTCCTCAACACCTTCTCCTTTTCGGTAGCAAAGGCCCAGGTTGTTTTGTGCCTGCGCATTACCGCCTTCCGCAGCTTTTTGAAACTATTGAATGGCTACCGCCAAATCCTTTGCTACGCCGTCCCCTGTTTGGTAGCAACCGGCTATGATATTCTGGGCCTCGGCATTACCTTGCTCTGCTGCCTGCAGGCACCAATAAATAGCTTGTTCATTATCCTGGGCTACGCCTTCTCCTTTTTTATAGCAAATACTCAGGTCGTTTTGTGCTTCTGCCTGCCCCTGTTCAGCCGCAAGCTGAAACCAATGTACGGCTTGCACAGCATCTTCTTCCACCACAATGCCGGCTTTATAATGCCAGCCAATCTTAAACTGTGCATCTGCCAATCCCTGTTCAGCAGCAGCCATATACCAGTTAAAACCGGTCTCTGCATCCTGCGGTACACCGGTACCGGTTTCGTAGTTAAATGCTACGTTGTACTGTGCCTCGGCACTGCCACCTTCTGCTGCTTTCTGCAACCACCAGGCCGCTGCTGTTTCATTTAATTCAACGCCTATTCCACGCTGGCAGCATACAGCCAAATTATATTGTGCCATAGCATCACCCTGTTCCGCTGCTGCCTGAAACCACCTTGCTGCTTCCTCCTTATTTTCGATAACACCTATGCCAGTCATATAATATAACCCCAAACGAAGTTGTGCATGGCTGTTTCCATTTTCCGCTGCTTTCCGGTACCATTTGGCCGCTTCCGGAATATTCATTTCCACACCAATACTTTTTTCATAGCATCTTCCTAAACTGTCCTGTGCATTTACGTTCCCCTGTGCCGCTGCTTTCTGAAACCAGCGGAAAGCTTCCGTATCATTTATCTCAGTACCATCGCCATTATAATAGCAGGCACCTGCATTATTCTGTGCATTGGCGTGGCCC
>CAXTDG010000658.1:0-2881 GCA_964242675.1 uncultured Chitinophagaceae bacterium | reverse complement strand
CACCAATACAAAACAGCACAATGGAGAGGTAGATATAATAATCGATAGGCATAATGAAACAGGTTGTTAAGGGTTAGGAATGAAGTGTTGGGGTTACCAAAGTTTTGGGTCGGCCAGGGCTTCTTCGGTTTCGCCGGTGGTAAGTTTATCCCGTTTGGTGTGGACGGCTTCAGCCAATTTTGTCTTTTTCCGTTTACCAATTACAATGGCACCTACCATAGCACTCAGGAATAAAACACTGCTGATTTCGAATGGGATAACATAGTCTTTAAACAGTACCATTCCCAGATGATTGATAATACCAATATCGCCTTTGGATAAATCCATACGTGCTTGCTTGGTTGGCGTATTGAGCGCTGCTATGAGCATGAGCATCAGGCTTCCGCCAGCAATACCGCCGCTGAAAACGAGGTATTTGTTGCGTTGGGGTTCGGTTTCGTCGTTCAGGTTCATGAGCATGAGCACAAACAGGAACAATACCATGATGGCCCCGGCATAAACAATAACATTTACGATAGCCAGGAACTGGGCGTTGAGCAAAATGTAATGACCGGAAATGGCGAAAAAGCAAACGATAAGAAAAAGAACGCTGTACACCGGGTTCTTTCGGGTGATAACCATAAGGGCACTGCCGACGGCCAGCGCACTTAAAAACCAAAATAGTATTTGAGAGATGTTCATGAATGACAAGGTTGTGTAACTAATAACTAAGAGCTGGTAACCAACAGCGTTTTAAAGCCGGTGAGTTTTCGCATTTCTTATCAGTAAGCTTTAAATAGTATAATGTTTTAAAGTGCAAAAAACGGTTTATTAGTTATTACTTATTAGTTCTTAGTTGTCGACCGATGTGGTAACTGGTGTACGAACCCGGCCAGCCGCTGCTTTTTCGTAACCTTCTTTATCGGTTAGCGGGTTGGGAATCAGCAAATCCTGTTTGCCATAAATAAATCCGCTACGGGTAAAGCCGGATGGAGTAAAAGTTTCACTTAGGTAAATGGCATCCTTCGGACAAGCTTCTTCGCACAAACCACAAAAAATGCAACGCAGCATATTGATTTCATACTTGGCTGCATATTTCTCCTCCCGGAACAAGTTTTCTTCACCCGGTTCCCTTTCAGCAGCTTCCATGGTGATGGCTTCCGCAGGGCAGGCTACGGCACATAAACCACAGGCAGTGCAACGTTCACGGCCTTCTTCATCCCGGTTTAGGATGTGCAGTCCACGAAATACCGGCGCAAAAGGACGGGTCTTTTCCGGGTAATTGATGGTGGGCTTTTTCTTAAAAATATGGCTGAATGTAATGGCCATCCCTTTCAAAATACCGGGTAGGTACAACCGCTCCATAAAAGTCATGGGGCGCCGGTCTACAGGTTTGGCTCTATTGGTTAATGCTTCCATTGTTTTTTGAGTTCGTCAGTTCTCTTGTTTGCAAGTTCACTGGTTGTGCTATTTATACAGTGTAGCCAGTTGGCAACTTTGTGTGGTAGTGAAGTGGTAGAATATTCTCTGCTTTTAAAAGCATCAAATATCATTTAGAAAATCATAATAGGCAATGTGTGAACGTGTAAACGAGTGAACCTAAAACCTCCAGTGATTTTCTTTTAATAAAATCAGTACGGCAGTTACCAGCATATTAAAAAGGGCAAGTGGTATCAGGCTTTTCCAACCGAGATTCATCAGTTGGTCGTAGCGGAAGCGGGGGATAGTCCAACGCACCCACATAAATACGAAAACGAAGAAAATGATTTTGGCCATCAGGCAAAGGAAGCCAAACAGCGCTAACAGGTTTGGATGGTCAACACCGTAAGCAGCGTCGTTTAGGAACGGAATATCAAAACCACCAAAATACAGCGTAGCCATAATAGCGCTACTGATATACATATTAATATACTCAGCAAACAGGTAAAAACCCAGCTTCATGGACGAATATTCCTGATGGTAACCAAAATTCAGTTCGTTCTCTGCTTCCGGCAAATCAAATGGTGTACGGTTACATTCCGCAAATGCACAAACAATAAAGATGATAAAGCCCAGTGGCTGTTTGATGATATTCCACCAATGGTCTTGCTGTTGTACAACAATTTCCCGAAGGCTAAGCGTACCGCTGAACATGATAAGGGCAATAATTGAGAGACCCATTGCCAGCTCATAGGAGATATTTTGCGAAGCGCCACGCAGAGCGGCTAGTAAAGAAAATTTGTTATTACTACTCCAGCCACCGATCATAATTCCATACACACCCACTGCTACTACGGCAAAAACATATAGTACTGCAATATTGATATCAGCTACTTGCAGGGTAACAGGACGGTCGCCCACCATAATCGTTTGCCCCCAAGGAATAACGGCGGAGGTCATTAAGGCTGCCATCATTGCCAGCCCCGGACCTAAAATGAATAGTGTACGATTGGCATGGCTTGGAATAATATCTTCTTTACTAAATAGTTTTACCGCATCTGCAAATGGTTGTAAAATACCAAATGGCCCGGCCCGGTTTGGGCCACGACGGTCTTGAATCCAGGCAGCTACTTTGCGTTCGCCGTACGTACTGTACATGGCAAACACCAGTGCAATCGTAACTACGCCGACAACCAGCAGTAATTTTTCAAGAATAAAAGCCCAATCTATAAGAAGTAGCATGTAGGGTTTTGTTGGTCAATCGTTTTATAATTCAGCAGAAATGGGGTTAACCATTTCAGTTCTATCCTTTAAAATCTTCAGAATGCGCCGGGCCTTCAATTAAAGAAAGCTCTACATCCGCTTTATTCACTTCGCTCACCGTATGGATATCCAGCAATAATTTAGGGTCTCGACCGTCCAATAAATCCGGCAGAAACTCTGGTGGCTTCTGTAATTTTTCATAATGCCCTTGTGCAATTAC
>CAXTDG010000657.1:0-2882 GCA_964242675.1 uncultured Chitinophagaceae bacterium | reverse complement strand
GGTGTATGTATATGTTGACCAGACGCAAAACATGATAACCAGTAGCAAAGTGGTAGAAAATAGCGGCAACAGCTACAATTATTCTATCAGTAATTTAAAGACCAACGTTCCACTAACTGATAATCAGTTTGTATTCGATAAAAGCAAACATCCGGGAGTAGAGGAGATTACACAGTAATATTTTAGTTCTGTATTCCAAGCCGTTACTTCCAGTAACGGTTTTTTTATTAAAAACTGGAGTTTGCAGGCAGCCATTTATCTTAAGTTAGCCTCATTGAATTTATGAAACTATCAGCTTTGTTTTCAGTAGTTTTTCTAATTACAACTTTTGGTTGCGGTCATAAATACACTTGTCCAAAAGAGTATTTATCCCCCGTATATATTTCTTATTCTTTGCCCGAAATCGACACTTTAATTTTGAAGCGATTTAAGTCAGGGACCAATTTTTCTGAGTTGGTAGACTCAGTTTTAATTACTTATAATAACTGCACTTATTTTAGTCAAAGAGATACAATTTCCCTTTTTATAAACCGGGAAGAATATCGTTTCAGTAATGCTTTTGATTGGGAACTTACTAACCCAACGGACAGAAAAACGGTAAGCATATCAAACATGCAGTTTGACCTCGTTGAAACTAAATCCGGAGGGCTTTTTAGTATGGATCCATCACCTTGCAGTAGCCCGTTGGTAACTTATAAAAGAGATGGCATTGCTGTTGCAAATCTGCATCAAGGTAATAACAGTCTGATCATTCGAAGATAAATTCAAAACCATTTTTACTTTTCAGAGGGCAATTATTTTAGCCGCTTCTCTAATTCTTCTTTCCAACTTTCGTACAACTCATTGTATAGCGAAGCATTTTGCGGATGTACGGCTCCCAGTTTGGTTTGATTGTGAAAAGCTTCTTCCGGTTTAGAAAAAATGCCAGCGCCAATTCCAGCACCCAATGCTGCTCCAATGCTTCCATCACTTTCATACAACTCTACAGTTACGCCGGTAGCATCGGCAAATGCCTGGGCAAATACCGGGCTTAGGAACATGTTGGCCTTACCTGCCCGAACCAGCTGTGGGGTCATACCATTTTGGTGCATAATATCCAGCCCGTAGCGGAAGGCAAAGGCTATTCCTTCTTGTGTAGCCCGGTACAAATGGGCGGGAGTATGTTGGTTAAAATCAAGGCCCAGCAAATGAGCACCTACCTGTTTATTTTCCAGCATTCGTTCAGCACCATTGCCGAACGGTAAAACCTGCAAGCCATCGCTACCCGGTTTTACTGATGCGGCCATTTCATTTATCTGAGGATAACTATGCTGACTGCCGGTTATCTGGCGCACCCATTTATTGCAAATACCGGTTCCATTAATGCAAAGCAACACACCTATTCGTTCCTGCTCGGCACTATGATTTACGTGGGAAAAAGAGTTGATACGGCTTTGCTGATCGTACACCCTACCAGGGGCTACACCATAAATGACACCACTGGTGCCGGCTGTAGCAGCAACTTCACCAGGCTGCAGCACATTTAAGGATAAGGCGTTGTTGGGTTGATCTCCAGCTTTATAGGAAACGGGAATACCTGCGGTAATGCCCCATTCTTCGGCTACTTTTTGGGTCACCAATCCGTGTTCACTAAATACAGGTTTCGTTTCGGGGATAATACTTTTATCGAAACCGAAAGCAGCCATTACAGCTTCCGACAATTCATTTTTTTCAAAATCCCAAAAAATGCCTTCGCTTAGCATGGAGGGTGTGCTGGTGCTAACTCCGGTAAGCCGCTGTGCTATGAAATCGCCGGGAAGCATCATTTTATCGATGCGTTCGTACACCTGCGGCTCCTTATCTTTTACCCAGGCCAGCTTAGCAGCAGTAAAATTTCCGGGAGAGTTTAGCAAGGTTTGTAATGCCTTTTCGCTGCCAATTTTTTCTAACGCTTTTTCGCCGTATAGTACTGCCCGGCTGTCGCACCATATAATGCTGTTACGAAGTATGGTTCCATCTTTTCCCAGCAAAACCAGCCCGTGCATCTGGTAAGCAATTCCAATTGCTTTTATGTCTTTCGGATCAAAGTTGCCGGTGGATTTTGCTTTCGCAAAAGCTGCTTTTGCAAAGTTCCACCAGGTTTCCGGATCCTGCTCGGCCCAGCCGGGCTGCAGAGAAATGATCTCTGCTTCCGTTTCGGGATACTGAGCCGCCGCCACTGCTTTTTGCGTAGCTGCATCCACCACCGAAACCTTGACTGACGAAGTGCCGATATCTATACCGAGAAGAAGCATAATTTAGAAACATTGTAGTGGCAAACCCACGTGTTTGCCCTGATAGCACCGGATAGAGGTGAAAATATTTGGGGATGGAGTATCAGGCGTTTGGGGATGGGTAGGTATGGGTGTAGGGCAGACACATGGGTCTGCCCCTACGGTTTATATGTACCGATTAATGATATTTTCCAACCACTCCTGACGGCCGCTGGTAATGGCAGGCTCACCACTTTCGGCAGCTATGTTGCGCAGGTCTTCCAGCGTTAGTTTGCCCTCTTCAAATGCTTTCCCTTTACCACCATCAAAGCTGACATAACGCTCGGTACGGAACTTTTTATACTCAGATTTTTGAAGGATAGTATCAGCCGTAATCAATGCCCTGGCAAAATTGTCCATACCACCCACATGAGCATAAAATAGATCCAGTTGATCGGTGCTGTTGCGACGAATTTTTGCATCGAAATTTACACCGCCGCCCTGCAGTCCACCTGCTTCCAGAAAGATGAGCATGGCTTCAGTTAGTTCATTCAAATCATTCGGAAACTGGTCGGTATCCCAGCCATTCTGGTAGTCGCCCCGGTTGGCATCCATACTGCCCATCACACCCGCATCGGCAGCCACCTGCAT
>CAXTDG010000656.1:0-2882 GCA_964242675.1 uncultured Chitinophagaceae bacterium | reverse complement strand
GTTCACAGGTTCACTTATTGAATATTTTGAGGTTTGAGTTTTATAGTTACAGTGTTCTCATTTTACTGATTTATCTATGTAGAAGAAAATTGCAAATGAGTAAACTGTAGAAATTTTATCGGCCCATTTCTTCTAACCTACCAACTGCCCGCAGGTAATCTACCCGGGCATTGATGGCATTATAAATGGAATTGATATAGTTGGTCTGCGCCATTTGCAAATCGCCTTGAGCAGCGTTGATTTCCGTTTGGCTACCGGTACCTATTTCGTATTTTTTCTTGGTTTGTTCGTACACCAACGTGGCCAAGTCTACATTGCTTTTTTGGTAATTGAGCGAAGTAACAGCAGTGGCATAATTCAGTTTGGCCTGCTCCACTTGTTGGTCTATCACCAAAACAGCACTATCAATGGAAATCTCTGTCTGCCGACGCTCCAGTTTAGCCTGGGCCAACTGCGACTGCCTGCGGAAACCATTGAAAATAGGAACATTAAGATTGAGAGATAAAGCACTGGAAGGAAACCATTTTGTATTGCTTTTGAAAAATACAAATTGATTGTTGAAAGCTGAATAGTTATAGTTTCCGCTAAAGCTAAGTGTGGGTATAGCGCTTAGCTTATACCGTTGTACATTAAAGTCACGAAGCTTTTTGGTAAGCTGTAAAAGTTGGTATTCCTTTCTATCCTCGTAGCGGTAGCTGCTATCTGAAAGCGCTGCATTCTTAATTTTTTCATCGTTCACTTCTTCTGTTACTACCAAAGTATCTCGTACGGGCATTCCAATCAAAACTTTCAGGCCTAAATAGCCACCCTGAATCTGATTGACAACGTTTACTTTTTCGGTTTGCAGGTTAGTGAGTTGTACCGTAGTCTTGTTGATATCTACCTGTTCTGCAAAGCCGTTTTCATAAATAATACGAGTGTCATGCAACAACTTTTCAAGCCGGGCAATATTGCTGTCCAGCAAGGCAATCTGTGTTTTGCTGGCAGCTAGTTGGTAGTATACTTTGTAAATGTTTGCATCAATAACTTCTTCCGTTAGATCAACTACTTTCTTTTGTACGTCTATTACCGTCGAACGGGCTTTTAACCCGGTAAATACCTGTCCGTCGAACAGAATTTGCTGCAAGCTTATACCACCGGTTGTCAGCCATTTAGTTCCGAAGGCAGCGTTGATGTAACCAAAATCGCTAGGCGCTACAATAGCTGAACCATTGCCACCCCGCACACCTTCCTGTGTTAGTACGCCGTAGGTAGCGGCACCTATAAAGTTCGGAAAGCTTTGCACCGCAATTTTAGGATTATAGGTGGTTGTTCCCGATCCATTGATAGAGGGCAATGCTGATGCTGTTATCTGGCGGTTTGTTTCCTTTTGAATATCAATATTTAGCAATGCACTGCGTACCTGAAGGTTATTCTTCTTTGCATACGCAATGCAATCTTTTGCAGTAAAAGCGTGGTTTGTTTTGGATTGTGCCCTTGCCGTTGCTGTTGCCAGCAAAATAAGTAAGCAGGTCAGGCTATGTTGTACCATTCTCATAAAGGTCATTTGTTGGTTCGGTCCTTTTTATATTTTTCAATGAGTTCGAGTCCTTTAGGTGTGGCCAGGCCATATAGAAAATGGTCGCTTATTTCCTGCATCACTACAGAGGGCGGATGTTGGTGGCGGGGTATCAGTTCCTGCCGCACCGTCATAAAAATGGTTTCCAGACGCATGTAAGCCAGAATTTCTGCGTTCAGTTCCGGCCGATATAGCCCTTCTCGCTGGCCCCGTTCAATATTCTCCTTAGTAACGGTGTATAAAAATTTTGACTTGTTCTGCTGTAATTTTTGGTACGAGTCAGGGTGGTGTTTTTGCAGATCGAACATAACGCTGACATGCATACTCTCAAAAATCTGGATAACGTACTCCATTGCCAGAAACACCTCATGAATCGCATTCTCACTAATATGGAAGGTATCAACACATCTATCTTGTGTGGTATTTATCTCTTCATCCATTACCGCAGCTACCAACGCATCTTTATCTTCAAAAAACTGGTAGATCGTTTTTTTGCTCATACCACATTGGGCTGCTATTTCGTCCATTGTGATGCTGCGGATACCGAAGCGAAAATAGAGTTCGTTTGCTTTGTGTAGTATTCTTTCTTTTGTCTCCATGTAACCCTGGTTGCGACGTTTACAACCCTTCTTTTTATTTGATTTTCAAGGTGTAAAACTATGGAAACTTTTTTCGTAACAAAAGTTTCTTTCTAAAAATCTTAAAATTTTTTTGCAGTGAAAGAATGTTTTTAAAACCCGGGATTCAAAAAAAAGCTGCCCCCAAAAATGTTTTGCAGGGCAGCTTTTTATTCAAAAACCGAAGGATGTTTTTCTTTAGAAAGGAAAGTTTAAACAGGTATTTGAGACCACTCCCTCATACATTTTTTATAATTAGGATTGAGTAATGAAATATTCGTCCAGATTGCCAAGTGCTGAGGTAAATCCGGATTCGAAGCCCGTTTCTATAATCTTCTGCAAGTCAGCTTCGCTTTCAAAAGTTATCTCTACAGTCACCTGCGTTCCGCCTTCTATTGGTTGAAAAACGTTTTTCCATTTCATTCCCGGCGGCTCAGATATTATATTTCCTTCTTCATCGCAAAAGGCATCTTGGGCTGTAAAGCTTTTGAAGGGTTGAATGTCGGTGAAATCAGCACGAGACCATTGTTTTTCACCTTTAGGACCTACCATAGCGTATAGCCAGAAGCCACCTACACTAAAGTTCATGAATTTTGTTTCCGCTTTCCAGGGTTTAGGTGCCCACCATTGGTCCAGCATGTCGCTTTCCGTCCAGGCCCGCCATACCTGTTCAACGGTAGCATCAAAATTTCTGATTACTGTTATTT
>CAXTDG010000655.1:0-2882 GCA_964242675.1 uncultured Chitinophagaceae bacterium | reverse complement strand
CCTTTATACATTGATAAGATGGATGCCCTGGTAAAGGAAGTAGGTAAAAAAATAGTGAACCCCGGCATACTAGCTTCCTTTACGCTAAAGCTTATTCGCAAATCGGAGTATGAAGATGTGGCCCGTACAATTGAGTTGATTGAAACGACGGTTGTAGATACGCCTGTTTAAAACATTTCTGTCAGCCGCTATCTTCGCCCCGTGCAAATCCTCGTTATACAAACTGCTTTCTTGGGTGATGCCATTCTGGCCACGCCGGTTATTGAAAAGCTGCATCGCTTTTACCCACAGGCACAAATTGATTTTTGCTTACGCAAAGGCAACGAAGGCTTGCTGAAAGATCATCCCATTTTACGGCAGGTAATTGTTTGGGATAAGAAAGGTGGCAAATGGAAAAATGCTTTTAAACTGGTCCGGCAGTTTCGCCAAACAAAGTATGATTATGTAATTAATCTACAACGCTTTTTTACCAGTGGCGTAATGACTGCATTTTCTGGTGGCAAACAAATTATTGGCTTCGATAAAAACCCACTGTCGTTTTTATACACAAAAAAAATACACCATCACATAGCTGAGGAAGGCGAGCTGGTGCAGCATGAGGTAGAACGTAATCTAAAATGCATTGAAACGTTTACCGACAGCAGTTACCAATTACCCAAATTATATCCTTCGGAAAATGACTGGCGGGAGGTAAAGCCACTACAGCAGCAACCTTACATCACCATTGCGCCAGCATCGGTTTGGTTTACCAAACAATACCCCAAAGAACGCTGGATAGATCTGATTAATCTTTTACCACAGCAATACACCATTTACTTACTAGGTGCCCCTACCGATGCGGCTTTGTGTAACGAAATACAAGCTGATACTACGCACCAAAATGTGCAGCCGCTTACAGGTAAACTTTCTTTATTACAATCGGCAGCCTTAATGCAAGATGCGGTAATGAATTATGTAAACGACTCGGCTCCACTACACATTGCCTCAGCGATGGATGCACCCGTAACGGCAGTATTTTGCAGCACTGTCCCACGGTTTGGCTATGGCCCAAGCGGCACCAAAGGCAAGGTGGTAGAAATTGATTACCAACTTTACTGCCGCCCCTGCGGAATACATGGCTACAAAAAATGCCCCGAAGGGCATTTTAAATGTGCTTATGATATTTCAGTTAGTCAATTGTTAGTTGTCAGTTAGCCAGTTGTTGTAGCAAAGTGACAAAACCTATAAGGTCTGTTTCGGTTTGTTTGTAATAATGTGTTTGTAAATAGGCCTTATAAGTTTATTCTACTGATCAATGTTTTCTGCCAATTAAACGGCAACATTGAAATCTCTCAACGCATCATTCAAACTCGTCTTCAGATCGGTGCTGGCTTTGCGCTGACCGATGATTAATGCACAGTTTACGTTGTATTCACCTGCCGGAAATTTCTTGGTATAGCTACCGGGTATTACCACACTGTTGGCGGGTACCCTGCCTTTGTATTCTACTGGCTCAGTACCGCTTACATCAATGATTTTAGTAGACTGGGTTAACACTACATTGGCCCCTAACACGGCACCTTTTTCTACCCGTACGCCTTCTACCACAATGGCCCGGCTACCTAAGAAACAACCATCTTCAATAATTACCGGGGCAGCTTGCAAAGGCTCCAACACGCCACCAATACCTACGCCACCACTGAGATGTACGCCTTTGCCAATCTGGGCACAACTACCTACGGTAGCCCAGGTATCTACCATGGTGCCTTCATCTACATACGCACCAATATTGGTGTAGCTAGGCATTAGCACTACGCCTTTTGCCAGGTAAGCACCATAGCGGGCCACAGCATGGGGCACAGCCCGTACACCCAGTGCTGCATAGTTGTGTTTCAGCTTCATTTTGTCGTAAAATTCAAATGGCGGCAGGGTAAAAGTTTCCATTTTCTGTACACCAAAATACATCAGGATGGCCTGCTTTACCCATTCATTTACCTTCCAGTCATCACCGGTGAGTTCGGCTACCCGCAGGCTGCCTTTATCTACCAGTTCAATTACGTCGTGGATGGCCTGCTCGTATTCATTGTGTTTCAGCAGTTCCCGGTTGCTCCAGGCTGTTTCTATCAGTTGCTGTAGTTCCATGTAAGTGGTTTGCTTTTGTGCAAACATAAAGCGGAGGGTTTAATCTGCTTTACTACATCCTTGTTTCTTTATCACTGCTTTGCTTTTGTCCAAATCAGGCTATCCTCTTTGGCTTCAGTAAAAAAGTCCGGGTGGCTACGGTCGCCTTTGCCAGTAAAGCCACCAGAGGGTGCAAACAGGTAATTGCAAGCACTGTCATATACAGCGTTGTACTGATCGCAACAAGGCATACCTACTAGGTACACTTTAGCGCCGTTGTACACATACCGGCGCACCTCTGTTAGTTGCTGGCTTTGCTCTAGCTTTTTAGTAGAATCAATCATCTTTAAAATACAATGCGGAACGGCGCTCTTAGGCGGTGCAGGAGCGTTATCAACCAGCGCCTCGGCACTACTCTTAGTTGTAGCTTGTTTACCACCGCCACAAGCCAGCGTAAATAATCCGTATGTCGCAATCATTATAGCTATCAATGCTTTCATACACTTTGTTTTTATTACTGCCCTTTTGCTTTGAACGACCAGGTAAGCACAAATTGTGAGATCAGTTCACCTTGCTTGTTTTTACCAATGCTAGTACATTGCACCATCTGACTTTCGTTTGTGGCTATCGTTTGCTCAATGGCTTTTTTAACAGCCGCTCCATCGCTACAGGTAAAGTAGATGCGTTCTGTTGCTTTTTTAAAATAAGCTGCTTCCAGCTTTACAACTAACATGCTAATAGCAGGCCTGCTTTCATAAGTATGGCCCATAGCCAGCAGCCCG
>CAXTDG010000654.1:0-2888 GCA_964242675.1 uncultured Chitinophagaceae bacterium | reverse complement strand
TCTTTCAACCCTGGAATTAAACCAGCATCAGCTTGTTGGTAGATGAAAAAGAACTTTATGTTTCTGGGTGGCGGGACCGAACTGCAAGGACCATATGCTTTTAAATCGGTTTTGGGTACACGTCCACTACTATTTCCAAACTGTAATAAACTGGCTTCCATACCAATCTTCCTGACTGCGGCAGCAGGTGCCTGTATAAAACCGCTATCAGCTATTGGTATGGTCGTCCGAAAGTTTTCATTATTTAAATAACTATCGTAAAAACCTACAATAGCTGAATGATGTTTGACATAACGATTACCGGATTCTCGTGTTTCAGAAGCAATGCCTAGCCAAGGTTTCAGCTTATTACTAATAACTGGAAATACTTCATCCAAACGCCCCATCCATTCATCGGGCAGAAATTCCCACTTATAAAGGAGCCCGCCACAGGTTACCCAACTCAAATCTTCCGTAGGCATGCCCATCAACTCGGCCATGCTTTGCTTATACACTTTTGTATGCCCATCGTAAGATAGCACTAACTCTGGCCCACTGGTAACTCCATTGTGCTGTACCTTAATGGTAAACTGATCGTAAGTTTTAAAGTCTGCCGATTTTTGAGGCTGGCTTAGAAACCATACTTCTACCTCTTTGGTGAAGTTGCGCCGCATAATGTGTGCAACGCCATTTTGAAAGTACTTGAAAATAAGGTGCCTATAATAGTGGTTTGCTATATCTATATGGTGGGTAAGATCAATGTCGATAATGATAGCCCCTGGTTGAGGATCGCCAAAATCTGTATACAGCCAGAAAATATCTGCTCGCTCTAAACCGGTTAAATGTTCATCCAATAATCCAACTAATTCTGTATCAATATAAACTGATGAATAACCTTCTTTACGTTCCTTGTAGAAAGAAAGCTTTTTTATGGTAATTGGTGGAGTAAAGGGAATAATATTGAGTACGAGTTGTTGTGTTGTCATTAATGCTTTTCCTTCTTTTCAAATACACGGATTGCCTTTGCGATGTATCCCGATAAAAGAAAGAACATAACAAAAACAGCTATTAACAAATTTACTTAAAGTGTAATAATGTTTTGTTGAACGATGTTTCCACACCTGTGGATAAGTGTTGCAAAGCCTACAAACTTTGCAAAGCCTATAATTTAGCGTACTGACCAGGTTTTATTTTACGTAAGGTTTTGCCTAATGCAGCTCTGAGTATTTCGTCTACCGTACGAGCTGCTAATTGGAACTTATCCCCCAACACAACTGCTTCCTTGCGACTAAACTCTACCGGAAGTGCATTAAAGAATTTTCGCTTGTTGTCTCCACCTTCGAAAACTTTGTACTCATCCTGCTTAGGAAGGTTATTAAACATCAAAATGCTGTGTTGCAGATAAGTTTGGGCAATATGCAATGCTGTGGCAAAGTCTTCATCCGTGCAGAAGATTGTTGTAGACATATCACCGTTTTCCACTTTGCGGAGTGCAGTAAATATCATACATAATCGGTAGGATACTAAGCCAAGGCGAAACACAATACTAGAAGCCTCTTCGCTAGTGTAAATAGTGACTTCGTTTAAAATGCTGGTAAAGGTTCCGTTTAGTAAATCCCATTGATCGGAGGTTAGTTCCACACTAGTTGGACACTCCTCTAACATGCTTACCATCCTTAACACATCATCGGCCAAAGCATCAAAATGATCATTATACACAATGCCCTGGCTACGTGGTGAGGGGTCTTGCCACTGTACCTCATTTTTGAAAGCATAAAATAGAAAGCGGCTGAAAAGCCCATCTTCGGCTGAGGAAATAAGCCGGGGTGCTTGTGCCGGGGTGCCCGAAAGGGCCACTGCGAGCCGTGGCTCGTTAATTTCGATATATTCATTATTGGTTTTTCTAGAGAAAGCAACTTTCTCATGGTGAAATGCGGAGCGAAGAATAGATGAATAGTCGCCCCAATCCTGTTTTTTGGTGCCGCTCATAGTGTCGGCTTCTGTTTCGCAAATAATGCCTTGGCCTTCATTTTTCTGCAGGTGGTCGATCATTCGGGACTGACTGCTATCGGCCGGGATGAACACAATCTTGAAAGGCGGTTCATCTGGCTTTTCAGGTATTGGCTCATTTTTCTTTTTGGCTTTGAGTACTTCTTTGAAATCAGCCATCTCATTGTCAAAACGTTTTTGTGCATCCTTACTAGCACTTAGTACTTGCTGGTGGTATTTGTCAGCCATGCGTTTGGCATTCTTCAGCACTCCTTTGCCACTGGCTGCCGGTGCAATGATGAATGTGTACAAGTGTGGATACACTCGCTCGTGAGAATAAACGCCGGTAACTTTTGGTAAGCAGCCGCTAAGGATGGCAATGGCTCCAGTAAAAAATACATCTCGTTTACGCCGGTCGGTAAAAGCTGCTGAACCTTTCTTTAAAATGTCGGGCAATGTTTCAAATACCTGGTCGGGGATGGTAGGTGTTGTTTTTAAGTAATCTTCCTGTGGGTCTTCATCCTCAGCTTGCTTGTTTGTCTTTTGCGTTGTTTGCTGCTTTGCAGTGTTTGCAAACCTTGCAAATTCACCTGCATGGTGTGCGTAAGCACTTTGAACGGCGGCTTTGGTTTCTTTAGCTGATAAGCTAAACTGTTGTAAACACATTTCCAACGTAGCCTCTTGTGGAAGCCCCACCCTGTTACAATTGGAGGCCAGCAAGTAGATGTAATTATTGCGGCTACCGTTGGCGTATTGTGCCTTTTGGTTTGTAAACTCTATCTGGCATTGAAAAAGTGCATCGTAGCTGCTATCGGTATCAACAGGCTGTAAAGGTTTTGTTTTAGCTTCTTTCGGCTCTTCAGCTGCTTGCGGGGCCACCTCAAACTTGCGATAGTTTAGGTTTTTGTATAGCTGCGGAT